>USJD01000073.1 GCA_900554835.1 uncultured Prevotella sp.
TTTAGCCCTCCTTTGAATACGTGTACCCTATTTTTTGAAGACTGAGTAGTTACATAAAAACAGGCTATTTTCGACATAATATTCAAAACAATTTATCCTTTTATCGTGTAGGCACACATAAAACAACAAATATAAGATAATAGTTTATTTTTTTCGCTTTTATATTTTTTACCTATCTACATAAAAACACAATTCGAATAGAACCCATTCTCAAAGAAACACCCCCACTTTTATTTTTCCCTGCCCACGGAAAAATTATTGCCTGGGCAGGGAAAAATAAAAGTATGGGCAGATATATTATAATATGTAATAACGTAATACGACATACCATTGCAAACTATGTACATACATTTTACTACCTGTTACATACGCTTGTCATATTTAATACGCTTGCAAAACACTTGCAAAACAAGTCACAAGATTGTTTTATATATCATTACAAAATCCAATGATACAATGCAAGAATATCCTCCTTAGAAACTTCACGAGGATTAGCCGGAGTACAAAATGTCAGTGATTGTCTGTTCTGCCAATGCAGGAATATCCGCTTCGGTAATGCCCAAATCAGGAAATACCAAATAAGGAAAATGAGAAAACAACTTAAGAATTTGCCATATTTATTTTTTTATTCTTGCAGATTCTGATTTTTTATATTAACTTTGCACCAAGGATAAGTAGAACAATTAACAGAAATACATTCATATGAAAATCATAGTATCACCCGAAATAGAATCAGTATGCCCTTCTTTTGTTGGAGCATGCATAGAAGCTTCCGTTGTAAATACACAATACTGCCAAGAACTCTGGGATGAAATCGAAGAACTGGGCAGAAGATACAAACAGGAATTGACAACAGAATCGCTCAAAGACATGAGTGGCATAGCTGCTACCCGTAAGGTATACCGTTCCTGTGGCAAGGACCCATCCCGCTATCGCCCTGCCTCAGAAGCATTAATCCGCCGCTTATTACAGGGCAAGGAACTTTACCAAAGAGATACACTTGTGGATCTCGTAAACTTAGCCAGCATAGCCTATGGCTACAGCATAGGCGGTTTTGACGCTGATAAATTTCAAGGAGATACCCTTACCTTAGGTGTGGGGAAAGCCGGCGAACCTTATGAAGGTATAGGAAGAGGAACTATTAATATAGAGGGATTACCTGTATATAGAGACCAAATAGGAGGAGTTGGCACACCAACAAGCGATAATGAACGAACGAAGATGGAAATGAATACCACCCATCTTGTCGTGCTTATCAACGGATATGATGGAAACGAAGCTAATGTTCGCGCAAATGCCGAATACATCCAAACTCTACTCAAGAAATACTGCATGAGCGACGGAGGAACTTATTTCATCTACAAATAGATAATCTCAGAGATATAGATAATCTCAGATTTCCAGACTGTTCCTAAGAATACAAATAGGGTCATCCCAAAACTGGCATTTTTCTTCAAAAACAAAAGCAATGAGGACATCCATGAAATTTTTCCTATTAAGTTGCCTCCTTATATATATAATAGGTATAGGCAGCACAGAGGCTAAACAGCAGGAAGAACGTCCCAAAATAGGACTTGTCTTGGGTGGTGGCGGTGCAAAAGGTGCTGCCACAGTAGGAGTCTTGAAATATATAGAGAAATCCGGCATCCCAATAGACTATATTGCAGGAACCAGTATCGGGAGCATCATTGGCGGTCTCTATGCCTGCGGTTACAGAAGTGAAGAACTTGACAGTATGTTCAGATCTCAGGAATGGATGAATTTGCTGACAGACCGCAACATGGAAATCTGCGAAAAACCCATTGTTAAGCGGAATGGCGTCACCTATCTGTTTGGGTTCCCGATAGCCAGAAAGGGAAGCAAGTTGATTGACAAATCCGTAGGTATGATACGAGGTGATAAGATCTTCGCCCTACTCGATTCTATGATAACAACCAAGCTCACTATAACAAACAAACAAAGTTTTCAATACGGAGATTCTATCCACCACCAAGATAGTATTTCCTTCGATAGTTTACCCATCCCTTTCCGATGCGTAGCTACCGACTATATCAACCGGCAGAAAGTGATACTCAAGAACGGCAATTTAGCAAGAAGCATGCGAGCCAGTATGGCAATACCAGGTGCATTCAAAGCCATCAATATCAATGGAATTGAACTATTAGATGGCGGACTGGTGGATAATCTTCCCGTAGATGTGGTGCTTGATATGGGAGCAGATATTGTGATAGCCATTGACTTAACGGTTAAGAAACATGAAGACAGTAAAGCCTGGAAAAGAGAACGGAAAGCCAAAAAGTATGAAAATGCAGAGAAATTCATGGGGCAACTCCTCCATTGGATAACCCAGCGTCCAGACCTCAGCCAATACCAAGAAAATCTACGCCATATCAACGTTTATATCAATCCAGATTTAAAAGGATTTTCCGCAGCCAGCTTCAGCGATAAAAAAGTAATAAAGATGATAGAAAAAGGAGAAGAAGCTGGAAAAAAGGCCATGAAAGATCTCTTGAAAATCAATAAGAAAATACAAGAGCAACACAAATAAAAAAGCGTCGCTGTTACCAAACATTTTGGCTACAGCAACGCTTTTCTGCTATATCTGACACAAAAACTCCAAAACTTATTTACGCAATATACACCCAATAGATACCAGCCAAAATTGCTAATACCAGTATGCCGATAATAGTCTTAACCAAACATGTTGCAACTTTCTTTACAATCAAGAAGCCAACGACCAGCACAACCAAGGCAAAAATATAATATCCGAAATCATCCATTTCACTATTATAATTTATTTAAAAAGACTAAAATAGAGACTCATTACTTCATAAAAGCCCTAACATATTTTTACTTAAAAACCTTACGGAACTCAGCAGGGATAGGAGTTTCAAACTCCATAGGCTGATGAGTTACAGGATGATAAAAACAGAGCACATATGCATGAAGACAAAGACGATGACAAGGATCATCTCCATTGCCATATTTTATATCCCCACAGACAGGATGTCCCATATCAGCAGTATGCACACGAATCTGATTTTTACGACCAGTCTCTAAGCGAAACTCTACCAAAGAATAATCAGTCGAACGAGTGAGCGTATGAAAGTGAGTTACAGCATATTTACCTCCATTATCAGTAGGACTGCTATATGTAATATAAGCTTTATTATCCTTGAGCCAATTAGCAATCGTTCCCTCATCTTCCTCCATCTCTCCAGAGACTACAGCTACATATCTACGGTCATAAACATTGTTGTGCCAATCATTCTCCAAAGCAAGTTCAGTCTGCTTATCCTTCGCATAAATCATCAGACCAGAAGTATCACGGTCAAGGCGATGAACGACATGTGCCTGACAATTCTGACGTGACTTATGGAAATAGTCATCCAGAACAGCTTTCACATTCAGCGTAGAATGTCCAGCAGCCATACTCAAGATACCCACGTTTTTCTCAACAACGACAAGATACCTATCCTCATAAACTATCTTAACAAATCGATTTTTAAACTTATCATTGTTTTTCTTAGTTTTGCTGACTGAGATTTTCATACCAGGACGCAGCGCATAATCAAACTGCGTAATGATCTTACCATCCACTTTAATACCTCGTCCCTGGAGAGTCAACTTAATCTTGGTTTTACTCTCCCCTTTGATATTTTCAAGAAGCCATTCCAGAAGCGGAGCCGGTTTTCCGACTACATAGTGAGCATATTCGTTAGGAACGCCATAGCCTCCCCTTTGGTTGGCACTTTTCTGCCATTTATTGCTTTGATGCGCCATATTCTATTTCTATTATTTTCAATTTTCAAATGTTTTAAAATACAAAAGTACTTCTTTTTGACAACACCACCAAGCCTCTGTGACATTTTAACTAAAAATTAAGCAAGTTTTATCATCAAAGTATTGATATTCAAATTTTTTTTCGTAACTTTGCAGCCAAAACATCTCCACAGGCTTAGTTAGAGTGAAGAAGCAATAGGAACAGTCTATAAAAAAAGTTCAACTCCTCCAGTCAATCAACGCCCTGAATGAGACAAAATAAAAATCTAAGGATAGTGAAATAAAGCTCCTGAGATTTTTTAGCTGATAATAGAATAGAAATAAATATCTAAATATTTAGATTATGGAGAACTTTATATACTTAATAGCATTCGTGTGCGCTGTGTTGAATATTGCCTTATTCTTCAAGGTTTGGAGGATGACAGATGACATTCACGCCATTAGGGGACGACTTGCCCCAAGAAAGGAAGAAATCGGCAAGTTCGACAGTGTTCCGTCCACATGGGAGGAAGCGGACAAGAAAGCAAGCAATTTACAAGTAAACAAAAATAACAATTTACAAATAATTGATAATTAAGGAATTATAGAGATAAGATGATTACAGTAACTCATCTACATCCGTAATAGCAAACATGCTTGACGATCACAATAATCAGGACATCGAAACTGGAACAGAACGAGCAAAGGAGCGAAAAGAAGAAGAAGAATCACTCATGACAAGAATGCCCAGTTCATCCAGATAATCAACGTCAAGAATCAAGGATAAAATAATCAGAGCAAAGATTAGCGAGATGTACCTTTTTAGTAAAATTCTCGCCGACAACGGAATCGTAGAATAACATTATATATAAAAATTATGAAGAAGATGTTTTTGCTTATGTTGGCAGTATTGCTGACTACAAGTACTATGGCAAAACGATTATATAGCTTAACAGACATAATAGAGCCAGAATGTCCTAGGACAGAAGAATACGGAAGTATGTTTCAAAACGATTCAATATGGACTAAATTCGGTACTGACGAATATTCTTGTAGGGTATCTATTAAGAACAATACGGATAGAAGAATGTATATAGAGTGGAGTAACTTTAGATGGGATGGCTGTCCCATTGTGTTTGATACAGACAATAGGCTCTTTATTAATAACCAAAAAGAGGATGGGGTTATCATGCCAGACGAAAGGCTCGGTCAGAATATCATTCAAAAGAATCTAGTAGGAGAAAGCAGAATTACTCATAGGATGATAGATATTAAATATCTTAAAAAAGGAGGAAAAGCAAAGTCAAAGATAATAGTTCCAATAAGATATGCAAGCGGGTACACAAAAGACCACCTTTTTATAATAAAGGCATACAGCGAAGATTAAGAAATGAAACAGTTATGAAAACAGCAAAAGATATACTTAAAGAAAAGAACTACAAGAAATTCGACTTCGAGAAAGCTTGCAATGAAATCGAGACGTTCTTTTTGGAAAACAAGGCTAATGCAAAGTTAGTTTTGGTAGCAGAGAGTCTATATGGCGAAACTGAAGATGGCGAACACAATGGTTTTGAAATTTACGTAAACGACGAAATAGCTAACTATGTAACCAGAAGAGGCTGCATGAAAATAAAGTCGCCAAACGTGGATATTAACAGAGGTTTTGCGATTATGGAAGTTGAACCTTCTGCAATCGCTGGCTTTATAGGTATATTGAAGAAAAATAAGTTTTATGTTGAAAGAATATCAAGCGGAGTCTATAATGTGACACTATTATAAGATGTCATCAAGCCTACGTTAGCTTGTCCAGCAGCAATATACAAGCAACACAAAACAAGAAATTATAAATAATCAAAAATAAAAGACAGATAATAACAGTAACATATAAAGGATTATGAAGAAGCTATCATTTGTATTTACGTTAGCATTCGTAGGCATACATTCGTTTTCCGGATGCAGAACTGGCAGCAATACGAGTCAAAAAGACAGTAGTCTGTATCTAAACGATAGCATACAAATTGGTGATACTGTCATAAACTTGATTGGTAAGGGATGGGTAGTTCCTGACCCTGAATACAAGGATATGTATAACCTTACAGACAAAAAACTCGGTGATGTTTCTTTTGAAAAAGCAAGAGCAAACGTCAAAGATGGAATAGTTAACGGGTTCTCGTATATAAGCAATTCATACCGGGATAAAGATGAATTTCAAGCCTTTGAAAGTAAGCTATTCGTTTCTTTAAGTAAGGAGTACGGAAAGCCTACGAGAGATTCCTCGTACGTTGAGAGCGAGGAAGATTCAAAGAACTTTATGCACGATTATGTGTGGGAGAATAAGCATCGAACGATATTGGTTACAATAAACAGAACTCAGTGGATCCTGTTTGGAGGAGATGATATGTATAGCATATTAGCATACGTAAATATACAAGATAGTATAATAAAGAAAAAGCATCTTGAACATTTATTCTATAGAAAAATAGAATAAATGATTAATCATGCTACGCTCAATGTTATTGCAAGTAAAGCAAGAAACGGACAAACCTAGGGTATAAAGCTGGCTGAGTCTTCGGTGAAAACAAGCATGAGTCATCAATATGCAAGTAACAATAAATAATAAGTTATAAACAATTGATAATCAGGAAATTATAGAATTAAAATAATTATGACAACGAACATTTCACACTTCATGCAATTAACGACGAATATGAGGATCAGGAAATAAAGAAAGAAACTATCACTAAGGTTTTCAAGGTCCTTGGTTCTTTGAAGGCATTATAATTGCAATCACGAACACCGAATCAAGCCAATGTCTAACATTAATATATATAGTTATGAAAAAGGTATTGTTTTTAATTTTTATTACATTTCTGGGAATTTCTTTCTCATCATGTAGTAGTGATGATGACGAAGGAACAAATCCTGGATCAGAGCAGTCAAACTACAAGATTCACGACAATAACATTGTCGGAGTATGGAGAGGCGGCAACTACTACTTTGTTTCATTCTCGTCTGACAAGCACAATGCTTCTCTTATCTCAAACAAGTTTCTTGATGAAGGAGATTATAGCATCAAAGGGGACACGATTACCGTAAGCAACAAGTACTTCGGCAACGAAACGAAATATGTAGTGAACAGCTTAAGCTCAAATAAGCTTTCTATGACCATTACATATAACGATAGATGGGAAGGAAAGAAGGTCGTAACTATGGACTTAACTAAGTCTGAAGCCGAACCATGCACAAAGACGAACGATTTGGTCGGTAAGTCATATTATGCGCAGTATTCAGTAAGTCACGGAAGCCAACACTGGAACAAGACATTCCTGACATACAACACCATATCATGCACGAGAAGCGACGCAGCCAGCTCTACACCATCTACATTCTACTATGTATATATGAAGCCAACGCTTTACTTCTATGTAATAAGGAGCAATGAATTCTACTACGATACTGTAAGATGTGGTAAAGTTGAATTCAATTCAAATAACCAGATTGATGGTATGGGGTCACTTTATGGCGACAAGCTATACTAAACGCATTTGTCAGCAATATGCAAGTAACAGAAAATAAGAATTTATAAATAGTTGAAAATAATAGACTTATAAGATTAATATGATTACAGTAACAAATCTTGCAATCCAATTCGGAAAAAGAGTTCTTTACAAGGATGTAAACCTCAAGTTCACTCATGGTAACATCTATGGTATTATCGGTGCCAACGGCGCAGGTAAATCAACTTTGCTCAAAGCCATCAGTGGCGATCTTGAGCCAAATAAGGGTAGTGTAGAAATGGGACCAGGCGAGCGTCTCTCTGTCTTGGAGCAGGACCACTTTAAATACGACGAATTTCGTGTAATGGACACCGTCTTGATGGGACACCAGCCTCTTTGGGAAAACATGAAGGAGCGTGAGCGCCTTTATGCTAAACCAGAAATGACAGAAGAAGACGGTAACAGAGCTGCAGACTTAGAGTTGAAGTTTGCAGAGATGAATGGTTGGGAGGCCGAAAGCAATGCAGCACAACTTCTTCAGAATCTTGGCGTAAAAGAGGAACAGCACAACAAGCTTGTTGGTGAACTCTCTAACACAGAGAAAGTGCGCGTCATGTTGGCAAAAGCTCTCTTTGGAAACCCAGACAACCTTCTCCTCGATGAGCCTACCAATGACCTCGACCTCGATACTGTAGAATGGTTGGAAGAATACTTAAGCAACATCGAGCAAACCGTATTGGTTGTATCTCACGACCGTCACTTCCTCGACTCAGTAAGTACCCAGACCGTGGATATCGACTTTGGAAAGGTAACCATGTTTGCCGGTAACTACTCTTTCTGGTATGAAAGTTCACAGTTGGCTCTCCGTCAGGCTCAAAACCAGAAGATGAAGGCTGAGGAGAAGAAAAAGCAGTTGGAAGAATTCATCCGCCGTTTCTCTGCCAATGTTGCAAAGAGCAAGCAGACTACCTCTCGTAAGAAGATGCTCGAGAAACTCAACGTTGAGGAAATCCGCCCATCAAGCCGTAAATATCCTGGCATTATCTTCCAGATGGACCGTGAACCAGGAAATCAGATTCTTGAGGTAGAAGGTTTGAAGGCATGCGACGAGGACGGAACTGTACTTTTCGATAACGTAAACTTCAATATCGAAAAGGGCGAAAAGGTAGTATTCCTCTCTCATAATCCAAAAGCGATGACCGCTCTCTTTGAAATCATCAATGGCAACAGAAAGGCTGATGCAGGTGAATACAAGTGGGGTGTTACCATCACAACAGCCTATCTCCCACTCGACAATACTGAGTTCTTTGAAAGCGATAAGAACCTGGTAGATTGGTTGAGCCAATATGGTCCAGGTAATGAGGTAGCCATGAAGGGCTACTTGGGTAGAATGCTCTTCAGCGGTGAGGAAGTACTGAAGAAAGTAAACGTACTCTCCGGTGGTGAAAAGATGAGATGTATGATTGCCCGTATGCAGTTGCAGAATGCCAACTGTCTGATTCTTGATACTCCAACCAACCACTTGGACTTGGAAAGTATCCAGGCTTTCAACAACAACTTGGTGGCGTTCAAGGGCAATATTCTTTTTGCCAGCCATGACCACGAGTTCATCAACACCGTAGCAAACCGCATCATCGAGCTGACTCCATCTGGCACAATCGACAAACTCATGTCTTACGACGAGTATATCTACGACGAGGCTATCAAGGAGCAAAAAGCTAAGATGTACGGATTGCAGTAATCCTGCTCATACAGGATTGAATATTGCAAAGACAAACGAGAAGTCTTATATACATACATATATAATAGGTGCCAGCCTTTTCAGGTTGGCACACTTTTTGTCATGAAGATTCTAAAAAAAATCAAAAGTAAATTTACAACTATGTCTAAAGAAAGAGATATAAATATAGAAGACGGCAACGTCGAGGAGCAGGCTCACAACGAGCAAGTATCCAATGAGCAGGAACAAAACACCCATGCTGCAGACAACCAGTCTGACAAAAATGCGGGTGCAGAGAACGAATCTGACAGCGATGCTGACAAAAAGACAGAGGACAACAATGCTGCCGACAAAAAGGCAGAAGAAACAGAATTGGATCCACTTGAGAAAGCTCAAAAAGAAGTGGAAGACCTCAAGAAGCAATTGCTCTACAAGACTGCTGAGTTTGAAAACTATCGCAAACGCACTATCAAAGAGAAAGCAGAACTGGTACTCAATGGCGGAGAAAAAACAATTTCAGCCATTTTGCCAGTACTCGATGATTTTGAGCGTGCCATTGCTGATAAGAGTGAAGATCCTAAGGCTATCAAAGAAGGTGTTCAGATGATTTTCAACAAATTCATCAAGACATTGGAAGGATTAGGCGTAAAGAAGATAGAGACTACAGACAAGGACTTTGACGTAGATTTCCATGAGGCCATCGCTATGGTTCCGGGAATGGGCGATGACAAGAAAGGTAAGGTCATCGACTGCGTACAGACAGGTTACACCCTCAACGACAAAGTGATCCGCCACGCAAAAGTAGCAGTAGGACAATAAATCAATTGATATTCAGAACATTCAATCAGAAGTTAGCAAATGGCTAAGAGAGACTATTATGAGGTGCTGGGCGTCGATAAGTCAGCATCCGATGACGAGATCAAGAAGGCTTATCGAAAGATTGCCATCAAGTATCATCCTGATCGCAACCCAGGCAACAAAGAAGCTGAGGAGAAATTCAAAGAAGCAGCTGAGGCTTACGATGTTTTAAGAGATCCTCAGAAGCGCCAGCAATATGACCAGTTCGGATTCGACGGTCCACAAGGTGGATTCGGTGGATTTGGCGGAGGTGGCAACATGAATATGGACGACATCTTCTCCATGTTTGGAGACATCTTCGGAGGACACAGCGGAGGTTTCAGCGGATTTGGCGGAGGTTTTGGTGGCGGCGGTGCTCGCCAGCAATATCAGGGAAGCGATCTGCGCGTGAAAGTAAAACTCACTTTGCAGGAAATTGCCACAGGTGTTACCAAGAAATTCAAAATTCGCAAGGATGTTACTTGTGAGGAATGTCATGGTACAGGATGCGAAGGCGGTGCACAACCAGAAACATGCCATACATGTAATGGTACAGGATATACTATCAAGACCGTTCGCTCTATGTTCGGCATGATGCAGACTCAGGTTCCATGCCCAGACTGTCATGGAGAAGGTACCATCATCAAGAACAAGTGTAAGCACTGTGGCGGTGATGGTATCGTAAAAGGTGATGAAGTCGTAGAAATCAACATTCCTGCTGGTGTTGAAGACGGCATGTGTGTCAGTGTTCGCGGCAAAGGAAATGCAGGCAAGCATAATGGCATCAATGGTGACATTCAGGTTCTTATCCAGGAAGAAAAGAGCGACATCTTTGAGCGTAACGGTCAGGACCTGTATTACAATCTTGTTCTTGATTTCACTACTGCAACTCTTGGCGGAGAGGTAGAAGTACCGACTATTGATGGTAAAACTACCCTCAAGATTGAACCAGGAACCCAGCCAGGCAAGCAGATGCGCCTCAGAGGAAAAGGACTTCCTGCCGTACAGGGTTATGGTTACGGAAAGGGTGACATCATCGTCAACATCACCGTATTTGTACCAAAGGCCCTTACCAAGGAGGAAAAAGCACTTGTCTTGAAATTTAAAGAATGCGAGAACTTCAAGGCTGATAGTGCCACCAAGAAGTCTCTCTTTGAAAGTTTCAAAAACCTCTTTAAATAAACGAGAATATATTGATAAAAATGAAAGGAGCAATCCTGTCTGGCAAAGACAGGGTTGCTCCTTTATATATAATAAGGTGTAATAAACGCAGAAAAGCAATGAATTATCAAGAAACCATAGAATATCTTTTCAACAGCACTCCTGTTTTTGAAAAGGTAGGTGCCAAGGCTTACAAGCCAGGTTTGCAAACCACCGAAACGCTTGACAAGCATTTCGGACATCCTCATCGCCAGTTCAAAAGCATTCATGTCGCAGGTACCAACGGCAAAGGTTCCTGCTCTCATACCCTTGCTGCCATTCTTCAATCAGAAGGATACAAAGTTGGACTCTTTACATCTCCACATCTGGTAGATTTTCGTGAACGTATCCGAGTAAACGGAGAATGCATCAGCGAACAATACATTATCGATTTCGTAGAAAAAGAACGCAGATTCTTCGAACCTCTACATCCATCATTCTTTGAATTGACCACCGCTCTGGCATTCAAGTACTTTGCCGAACAAAAGGTTGATATCGCCATTATCGAAGTAGGACTCGGTGGTCGCTTGGACTGCACCAACATTATCACCCCTATCCTATCTATCATCACTAATATCAGTAAGGATCATACCCAGTTCTTAGGCAACACTTTGGCTGACATCGCAGGCGAAAAAGCAGGCATCATCAAGCCAGGAGTACCAGTCATTATCGGAGAAGATCTTCCAGAAACACGTCCAGTTTTCCAGCAAAAGGCACAGAAAGAAAACTCTCCTATCATTTTCGCCCAAGATGAAAACCAGCAGGAAGTCCAGAAAGCAGAACATATTAATGGAAAAATGGAATACACTACCCGTACATGGGGTAAGCTGACAGGAGAACTCTGCGGCGATTATCAGGCCAAGAATATGAACACCATCCTTAATGCCATCAAGTATCTTACACTTGTCAAGAACAAAGGAACATCCATCAAATATGGAATTTCCCATGTAACAGAACTGACAGGATTGATGGGTAGATGGCAGAAGATACAAGACAAGCCTTTGGTAATCTGCGATACAGGTCATAATGTAGGCGGATGGCAATATCTGGCTCCTCAGATCAAGGCACAAGCATGCAGACAGCTTCGCATCGTTTTTGGCATGGTAGATGACAAAGATGTCACAACTGTGATGAAAATGCTTCCAAATGACGCAATTTACTATTGGACACAAGCAACTACAAAAAGAGCCATAAAAGTGGAAAAAATCGCGGAATTAGGCACTTCGTTAGGACTCAACGGAAACGTGTATTCTTCTGTTAATAAAGCATTTAAAGCAGCACAGGCAGACGCTGCTGAAGATGATTTTATCTTCGTTGGAGGGTCAAGTTACATTGTAGCCGATTTCCTTTCATAAGTTATTTTTTGTTTTTTTAAATCAATAAATTGCTAAAATATTTGTAATAATCATTTTTTTTTAGTTACTTTGCAGTAGATAATAACTTAAACGATAAAGTAACTAAAAAATTAGGATATTATGAGCGCAAAAGTAGAAAACCTCTGTGGTCTGAAAAGAGAAGATTTTCAGACCACTGTAAATGGAAAGCAGACCGACCTCTTCATCTTGAAGAATAGTCAGGGCAATGAAGTTGCAGTAACAAATTACGGCGGTGCAATTGTGGCTATCATGATGCCAGACAAAGATGGCAATTATGCTAACCTCATCCAGGGTCATGACAACATCCAGGATGTTATCAATTCACCAGAGCCTTTCCTGAGCGTACTCATCGGTCGCTATGGAAACCGTATTTGTGACGGTAAGTTCACATTACACGGCAAAGAATACCAGTTGGCTTGCAACAATGGCAAGAATCACTTGCATGGCGGTCCTACCGGTTTCCACGCACACGTTTGGGATGCAACCCGCATGAGCGAGAATGCTGTCGTATTAAAATATACCAGCCCTTATGGTGAAGAAGGTTTCACAGGCGAGATGGACGTTTGGGTAGCTTACACCTTGACTGACGATAACGAGTTGGTCATCAAGTATCAGGCTACAACCAACAAGTTGACGATTGTAAACCTGACAAACCACGGTTTCTTCTCAATCCAAGGCATCGGCAACCCTACACCAACTATCGACAATATCATTTGCGAGGTGAATGCTGATTTCTATTTGCCTATTGACGAGACTTCTATTCCTACAGGCGAAATATTGAAGGTAGAAGGCACACCATTTGATTTCCGCACACCGAAACCGATCGGTCAGGACATCAATGCAGACAATGAGCAGATTAAGAATGGTTCTGGTTACGACCACAACTACGTACTCAACAAGAAAGAAGAGGGCGAGTTGAGCTTTGCTGCAAGAATCAAGGATCCAGTTAGCTGTCGTACTATGGAAGTTTACACTACCGAACCAGGTATGCAGATGTACACAGGCAACTTCCTGGAGGGAATTAAGGGTCAGCATGGTGCTACATTCCCACGCAGAAGTGCAGTCTGCTTTGAGGCGCAGCACTTCCCAGACTCACCAAACCGCTCATATTTCCCAAGTGTACGCTTGAAACCAGGAGAGACATACACACAGAAAACTATCTATAAGTTTGGTGTTGACAAATAAAAAAACTTGTGTGGTTCAGTCTTATTCTTAAGATAACCTTATATATAAGATAGACCATGCATTCAAAACATAGGAGTGGTAGCTCAAAAACTGCCACTCCTTTCCAAGTCTATAAACAAAACATTTAAATATCAACTATTAAAGAAAAAATGGAAAACCAAAAACAAAATGGTAACATCATTGCCATTATCACGATGATGTTCCTCTACGCGATGATTTCATTCGTCACAAACTTAGCTGCTCCTATCGGAGTCATCTGGAAAAACGTATTTGCCGACAGCGGTAGCGCCAACATGATTGGTATGCTCGGTAATGCCATGAACTTCTTGGCTTACCTCTTCATGGGTATCCCTGCTGGTAAATTGTTGACCAAGATTGGTTACAAAAAGACAGCTCTTACTGGTATTGCAACTGGTTTTGTTGGCGTATTCATCCAGTTCCTCTCAGGTAAGTTTGGTGTCGATGTATCAGGCTTCTCTGTTTATCTCTTCGGTGCATTCATCTCAGGTTTTGCTGTATGTATTCTGAATACTGTAGTAAACCCTATGTTGAACCTTCTCGGTGGCGGTGGTAACCGCGGTAACCAATTGAACCTCATTGGTGGTACACTGAATTCTTTATCTGGTACTTTAACTCCAATGCTCGTTGGTGCCCTTATCGGTACAGTAACAGCCAATACCCAGATGGTAGATGTCAACTTGGTACTTTACATCGCTCTCGCAGTATTTGCAGCTGCATTTGTATGCTTGCTCTTCATCCCTATCAAGGATCCTGAGATGGGTAAGACAACAGCCAAGACTGTATTCGAGCATTCACCATGGGCATTCCGCCACTTCAACCTCGGTGTTATCGCCATCTTCGTATATGTAGGTGTTGAGGTAGGTATCCCTGGAACTTTGAATTTCTACATTTCAGACACAACAGCCAATGGTGGTGGCTTCATCAATGGCGCAGCCTTGGCCAACGCAGCTGCCATCGGTGGTTTCGTAGCAGGAACATACTGGTTGCTCATGTTGGTGGGCCGTTTGTGCTCAAGTTTCATTGCCAACAAGGTATCAAGCCGTTCCATGATGATCGTCGCTAATGGTGCAGGTATGCTGTTCATTCTTTTGGCAGTACTTCTTGGTAAGTCAACTACAGTAGATATGCCAGTATTTACAGGTTCTTCATTCCAGTTGGTAACAGTTCCTATCTCAGCCATGTTCCTGGTACTCTGCGGTCTTTGCACCTCTATCATGTGGCCAAGTATCTTCAACCTTGCTACAGAGGGTCTTGGTAAGTACACAGCTCAGGCTTCAGGTATCTTCATGATGATGGTAGTTGGTGGTGGTTTGATGCCATTGGTGCAGAACTTCATCGCCGATAATGCTGGTTACATGTTGAGCTACATCGTACCTCTCATTTCTATGGGTTACATGTTCTTCTATGCAATCGCAGGTTGCAAGAACATCAACAAGGACATTCCTGTAGAATAATCTTAGGAATACCCCTTATAATGGTTGGCTTTCCATGAGTACAACTCACGGAAAGCCATTTACTGAATAAAGCAAATCTTTTAAATATTAACAATCTAAACTATAAGAATTATGGATATCGAAAAAGTAAGAAGCCGCTTCATCAAGCACTTTGATGGTAAAACAGGTAATATTTATATGTCTCCAGGCCGTATCAACCTTATCGGTGAGCACACCGACTACAATGGTGGATTCGTATTCCCTGGTGCAGTTGATAAGGGTATCATGGCAGAGATTCGTCCTAACGGTACAGATACAATAATGCTCTACTCTATCGACTTGAAAGACCGTGTAGAATTCAAGGTGAATGATCCTGAGGGTCCTCGTGCTTCTTGGGCACGCTACATCTATGGTATCTGCCAGGAAATGAAGTCATTGGGTGTTGAGGTGAAAGGTTTCAATGCTGCATTCTATGGTGACGTGCCTCTCGGTGCTGGTATGTCTTCTTCTGCTGCTCTTGAGAGTTGCTTCGCATTTGCTTTGAACGATCTCTTCGGTGACAACAAGGTTTCTAAGTGGGATCTCGTATTGGCCGGTCAGGCTACTGAGCATAAGTATGTCGGTGTTAACTGCGGTATCATGGACCAGTTTGCTTCTGTATTCGGCAAGGAAGGCAAGTTGATGCGCCTCGATTGCAATAGCCGCGAGTTTGAGTACTTCCCATTCAACCCTCAGGGCTATAAGCTCTGCTTGGTAAACTCTAAGGTTAAGCATGAGTTGGCTGGTTCTCCATACAACGACCGTCGTAACTCTTGCGAGAATGTGGTTAAGCACATCGCTGCTAAGCATCCAGAGGCTAAGTTCGAAACCCTCCGTGATTGCACATGGGAACAATTGGAAGAGGTTCGTGCAGAAGTTGGCGAAGAGGATTACAGCCGCGCTCACTTCGTATTGGGCGAGAAAGACCGCGTATTGGCAGTCTGCGATGCGCTCGAAAAGGGTGACTACGAGACTGTAGGTCAGAAGATGTATGAAACCCACTATGGTTTGAGCAAGGAATATGAAGTAAGTTGCGAGGAGCTCGATTTCTTGAACGACGTAGCTAAGGAGAATGGTGTTACTG
>USJD01000074.1 GCA_900554835.1 uncultured Prevotella sp.
TAGGGTCGTTCTGATTCTTGAAAGAGGCATCCCAGGCAAGGGCTTCGGCTGTAGAGCAGGCTACACTTGGCACGCTAGGCACGCTCTTGGCTGCGCTGTCGCTTGGGAAATGCTCGGCGAAGATAGAGCGATAATAATACTCCTCCTTGTTCTGTGGAGGATTGATAGGGAATCGCTCGGCAGCATGTGCCATCTGCTCATCACTCACGGCAGAAGCGGTAATCTGCTTCAGCGTATCTATCCAGGAGTAACCTACTCCATCTGAGAACTGCTCTTTCTGTCGCCATGCCACTTCCTCTGGCAGCAAATCAGCAAAGGCTTCACGAACCACCTTCTTCTCTATGGTCTTGCCCGGACACATCTTCAAGGCTGGGTCCATGCCCATCGCCACATCCAGGAATTCCTTGTCGAGGAAAGGTACACGACCCTCGATACCCCAGGCAGCCAGACTCTTGTTGGCTCTCAGACAGTCGTAGAGATAGAGTTTGCCGAGTTTTCTGACGGTTTCCTCATGGAAAGCCTTGGCATTCGGTGCTTTGTGGAAATAGAGATATCCTCCGAATACCTCATCTGCTCCCTCACCGGAGAGCACCATCTTGATTCCCATACTGCGGATGACTCTTGCCAACAGATACATCGGGGTAGATGCACGAACGGTTGTCACATCGTAGGTCTCGATGAAGTAGATGACATCGCGGATGGCATCCAGACCTTCCTGTATGGTATAGTTGATTTCATGATGCACGGTACCGATATGCTCTGCTACGAGGCGAGCCTTAGCAAGGTCTGGTGCACCTTTCAGTCCTACTGCAAAGGAGTGCAGGCGTGGCCAGTAAGCCTTGGTCTGTTCACCGTTCTCAATACGATAAGTACTGTATTTCTGTGCAATGGCAGAGATGACAGATGAATCGAGACCACCACTGAGAAGTACGCCGTAAGGAACATCGCTCATCAACTGGCGCTTAACAGAAGCTTCGAGCGCATCATGAATCTCCTGTACCGCAGTTTTTCCACCTGTAGCCTCAGCCTGTTTTCTGTCCTCCATCTCAGCCTCAGCCAACTGCTCTTCGGCAGATTTGCTTTCATCAATATGATATTCCTTGAGCATGGTACTGTATTCAAACCAGTCGCGTGTATAATAACGCTTCATGCCCGGAGTCTTACTATAATAATAATGTCCAGGAAGGAATGGTTCATAGTGATCACACTGTCCTTCGAGCGCCTTGAGTTCAGAGGCAACGAGAACTTTACCGTCTTTATCATATCCGATGTAGAGTGGTATCACGCCGATAGGGTCGCGGGCGATGAGAAATTCATCTCTTTCTGCATCGTAGAGTGCGAAAGCAAAGATACCGTTGAGCTGTTCTATCATCTTGCAGATGCGAGCATGAATGGCATCCTCATCGGTGTAAATCAAGTTAGCGAAGTCGCTATCCTGTCTCATTTCACGATAGAGTGAAAGCACCACCTCACAGTCGGAACCAGTCTGATACTGATATTTGCCAGCAAAACGGGCACGGATATTCTGATGATTGTAGATTTCGCCGTTCACTGCAAGCACCTGTTTCTTGTCAGGTGAGAACAAAGGTTGGCGACCAGACTCTGGATCTACGATGCTGAGTCGTTCATGTGCCAAGATGGCTGAGCCACCACAGTAAATGCCGCTCCAGTCTGGTCCACGATGACGAATCTTCTGACTCATACGGAGTGCCTGCTGTCTCAATTCAGGAGTTTGTTCCTGAATATTGAAGATAGATACGAATCCACACATAATATCTTTCCTTTCTTTTACGGTTATTTATAACACAATATCATAGCTTATTTCATGCTATCTATTTAGCTTAAAATATCATTTTGCTATATTTTGGGTGCAAAATTACTACTTTTTGATAGATTAAGAAAAGAAATAGTTTCATTTTGTATTAATATTAATCTATATATTACAAATTATAACACTTTCGCATTAATATACTTTCAATCTGATAGGTTTTTGTTGTTTTCGCATTACAAATTGCAAGAAAGTTAAAAAAATTAGAAATGAGAAATGAGAAAGAAATGAATAATGAGAAATTAGAAATTAGAAATGGGAAATTAGAAAGGGGAAAGGAGAGATGGGAGATGGGAAGGCACAAAAAAAAACCGACAGTCTGGAAAGACCATCGGCTTTAGATAATAAAAACTTAAACTCTTTTTACAGAATCATCGAGATTATTTTAATTATTGCAAATCCTATTATTGCAAAATTTTAGAGAAACCTATCTGATAGATACTGCAAGTAAACCTGCTTTATGGCTGCAAGGTGAAACCTACAACCAGATATGCCTTCTCGCTACTTGGGTTGGCTGCGATCTGTGCAAAGACAGGAACACTGAAGGTATCAGTAATCTTGATATCCTTGGTAGCCTTGACTGCAACATTGGTTACTGCGAAACCCTTCACACCTCCCTCATGACCATAATAGAAAGAGGTGGCATAAGGAACGGCACCGATAGTAGCAGTCCAGTCGCATCCGCCCAATTTGAATGGAGCTGAAGCCTCTACATAAGATGAATATGCACGCTTGCCACTCTTGTTGAGACCATCTGCACCAGCAAAGTTGGTGTACCAGTTCAAAGCTACAGGACCGAAGTCGTAACCAACGTTTGCCTCAAAAACATGAGAAGTCTTGTGAGAATCATACTCGAAATAGCGACCATCACCAGAATTGAACCAGTAGTCGGTAATACCAATGGTAAGACCTCCAGTGGAATAGGCTGCAGTCAAATCGAACTCCTTGGTATCATCCCATTTGGAAAGACCTACACTACCCCAACCAGTCAAAGAGAAACCCTTATAACCGATACCGAGAGTAGGCTGGAGTGATACGTTGCCGAGATCCTGACCACGCCAGATATACTGACTAACAACATCTGCAGCAATGGTAGTTTCCACCTCGTCCTGAGCAGAAGCAGCAGGAGCAAAAGCAACCAAACCGAGTGCCAAGACACTCATCTTTTTCATATCTAAAATCTTTTTCATAATCTCACAATTAAAAATGTTAATACAACTCTATTCAGTTTTGCACATGCAAAGGTACAAAAAATATCCCACAGATCTCACTGTTTTCAAAATTTTCGCTGTTTTCAGATTTTCACAGATTTCCTGGATTTCCCAGATTATCCAATACTCTCTTATTTTCACAATTACAAAACCTGTCAGAAACATCCTCCTTCCAAGGACATCAGCCTACTATAAAGATATCAACCTGATATAAAATCTGTGAAATCCGTGAAATCTGTGGGACGATATTATTATCTGCGACAGATAAATATTATCTGCTGGAGATAAATCTCATCTGCAGGAGATTAGTTGTAGCAACTCTCTCCGTGCTCGTAGATATCAAGACCTTCTTCCTCAATACGCTTGTCAACACGCAGACCACAAATCTTCTTAATGCTCCAGAAGAGAATCACACCTGTGACTGCAGCCCAAACATCAATACAGAGAATACCGAAGCACTGTGCACCGAAGAAGCCGAAACCATCACCATAGAAAGCACCACCGTCGAGGGCGAAGAGACCAGTCATCAATGTACCGAAGATACCACATACACCATGTACTGAGCTTGCACCTACAGGGTCATCAATATGAAGTTTGGTATCGATAAACTCGATAGAGAATACCAGGATGATACCAGCCAAGAGACCGATGATGGCAGAACCCAATGGGCTAACCAAGTCGCAACCTGCTGTGATGGCTACCAAACCTGCCAAAATACCATTCAATGTCAATGAGAATGATGGCTTGCCATACTTAATCCAAGAAGTAAACATAGTACCGAGACCACCGCAAACAGCAGCAAGGTTGGTTGTCAGGAATACGTGGCTGATGGCAACACGGTTAACCTCACCAGAAGCAGCGAGCTGAGAACCTGGGTTGAAACCGAACCAACCGAACCAGAGGATGAACACACCGAGGGCAGCAGCCATCAGGTTGTGACCAGGGATAGCAGTACTCTTGCCGTTGCGATACTTACCGAGACGAGGGCCAAGACAGATGGCACCAACCAAGGCGAGCACACCACCTACGCTATGTACGATAGCAGAACCAGCGAAATCATGGAAGACTGCACCGAAGGTATCCATCATGAAAGAACCTGCATCGGCGTTGCAAAGCCAACCGCCACCCCATGTCCAGTGACCTTCTACTGGATAGATAATCAATGAAATGAAGAATGAATAGATGCAGTACATAGAGAACTTGGTACGTTCTGCCATAGCACCTGAAACAATCGTAGCACTTGTAGCGCAGAATACTGTTTCAAACATCAGGAAACCTTCAGTAGGAAGATCGCCATGATAGAAAGAGAGGTCACCAAAGTTTGGCATACCAATAAAACCAGCACCATCGCTACCAAACATAAATCCGAAACCGACGAACCAGAAGAGAACAGAACCGACCATGAAATCGACGAAGTTCTTGAACAAGATGTTCGCAGTGTTTTTACTGCGGGTAAAACCCGCCTCACAGAGGGCAAATCCCGGCTGCATGAAAAAGACCAACATGGCTGCTAAGAGCATCCACACGGTATCTAATGAAATACCTAAATCCTGTACACTCATAATCTTTTAACTTTAAAGTGTTGTTGTTATCCCAATCTTTCAATATATCAGCTATCTGATTTCAAATATCATTTATATGACTCAGATTGGTTGTTGTAAAATCTCTCTCCTCCTATTCAACAAAGTTTATTTCTCCTGCTCTGCATTATAGAGTGCGATGTCGCCTCTTTCACCTGTACGGATGCGAACGGTATCCTCTACAGGGATTACAAAGATACGACCATCACCAATCTCGCCTGTACGGGCAGCCTCCTGGATGGCATTAATAGTTTTTTCTACATTCTTGTCGCGAACGACTACATTCAAAAGTACTCGCTCGATACTACTGGTATCATACATGACACCACGATAAATACGAGCCTGTCTCATCTTGCCTTCGCCTCTTACGTCATAGTAAGAAAACCACTCGATGTCGGCGGCAAGCAATGCTTCCTTTACATCCTCAAACTTTGTCTTACGGATGATAGCTTCGATCTTTTTCATGTTACTTTCTCCTATATGTTATTATACTTATTGTTATTTACACTTTGTTATCTTTCGAGTGCAAAAGTACAACAATTTGTTAACATACAGAGCTTTTTAATGGCATTTTGTTATTAAAAGTTTTGATTGCTTACAAAAAGACAAACAACAAAAAGAAAGAAGCGCCAAATTGTAAGCAAAAACAATAAATACGCTTACAATTTGACACTTCTTTTATTTATTTAGAAAAACAGAGGCATTTTGAGGCTATTTCTTCCCTCTTCCCTGTCAGTTTAGCAGCTCTTATGCGTCATAATGTCGAGCACCATGTCATCGGTAGTTCTCATCGCATCAGCACCGATGGATGTCAGATTGTGGATGCACTTATCCACATCATCATCTACGATACCCTCGGCAGAGGTTACGCACTTGCCCTCCATAGAGAGGAGAGCTGAGAGAAGGGCGGTGCTCACACCAGAGGAAATCTTCAGGGCGCAACTTGGTTTGGCTCCATCACAAATCATACCGGTGAGGTTGGCCACCATGTTCTTCACAGAATTGCAGATGCGGGTATAGTCGCCGCCCATCAGATAGGTAATACCGCAACTGCTACCCGTACTGGCTACCACGCAACCGCAGAGGGCAGAGAGTTTGCCCAAACTCTGCTTGATGTAGATGGCAGTAAGATGACTGAGCATCAGGGCACGGATCATTTCCTCCTCGGTATTCTCGTTTTCCTGCGCATAAACCACTACAGGGTTCGTTGCACAGATGCCCTGGTTGCCACTACCGCTATTACTCATCACAGGAATCATGGCTCCACCCATACGGGCATCGCAGGCAGAAGCTGTGCGAGAGAGGATATGCGAGAAGATGTTCTTACCGAAGATACCATGGCTCAGAGGGCGGTCCATCGTCTTGCCCAAACAGTGGCCGTAGTTGCCCTTGATAGATTCCTCGGCAGCCTTCATATTATACTCTTTGGTCTTGAGGATGAAAGAGATTTCATCGAGCGGAGCCGTTGTGGCGAAATCATATACCAGACGGAAGTTGAGTTGGATATCATCCTCCTCTTCATCGCCACCACCATGACCGCCACGGCTATCTAATACCACCTCACCATTGCGCTCCACATACACGAAGTGGGTATGGCTACCGGAGATGATGGCCGTAGCCATGTCATTGTCAGCACGGCAAACTACCTCAATATAGAGTTTATCGACATTTCCCTGCTTGAGTTTAATGTCGATATCAGCATCATTGATGTATCGCTTCCCCTGTTCGAGCGTGGCAGGAGTGAGATCTTTCAGCACCTCCAACTCATATTCCGGTTTGCCGATGAGGGCACCCAGCGAAACAGCGATAGGCAGACCAATCATTCCCGTACCTGGGATTCCCACACCCATCGCATTCTTGAGCATATTGGGACTCAAGAACACTTCGATGCGTTCCGGACGTCTGCCTAAAGTCGTTGCGGCCTTTGCCGTACACAATGCTACAGCCATCGGTTCTGTACAACCGATGGCAGGAACTACCTCCTTATTGACGAGCGAAATAATGCGCTCTCTGATTTTCTTCTCTTGCATTTTTCTATATGAATCAAGAACTTTCTATTTTAATTAGGAATACTCCTATTATTTTTCAAGACTAATCTTCCAACTGGAACAAAGGATCGTCTGGAGTCAGCATGGTTGGCTTCTGGTCGAATTCCTTCTGCAACTGCTCAGAAGCGAATTTCTTATCTACTACCAAGCGGAACATATACTCATTAAACCAGTCGTTGGTCATAATGAAGCAACCGGAGAAACCATTGTCAGCACCCCAACTGTTTTCCACCTTCCACTTGACCGGTTTGCCATTGGCATCGAGATCCACAGCGGTGAGGGTCATGGCATGAGTAGAACCGCTGTCGAAAGTAGAGATGCGCTGAGCCTTGTCCATACCAAAGGAAGTACCGAAGAGAGTACCATAGTCGAAGTTGTCGGTAGCCAGATAACCACGCTTGCGGTCGAGCTGCTTGCCCACATCATAGCTGGAATACATCTTCTGTCCGCCCTTGAGTGAAGCGATGGCGAGATCAGCGATTTCCTCCATCGGCAGGTTCAGGTATTTCCAGTTGTGACCATCGTAAGTATGACGGTCGTATTCCACCTCGTAGGTCTTGTGATAAGGACGGCGTGGATCGTTCATCACCATCAGGAAGGTACCGTTCAGGTCCTTGCCTACGGTTTCCTCATAGAAACTCTTAGGAGTATACTTCTTCGCCTCGCCAACCTGCTTGCCATCCTTGTCGCGGAAAGCATAGGTAAATTCCTTTACCGGTTCGCCGAGAGTAAGACTCAGCATGTGATAAACCTGACCGAGCATTTCGTTCTTGCGAGCCTGGATAGCTGCCGACTTCTTGCCCTGAGCCACCATCTTGCGGAGTTCCAGACCATACTCGCGGAGCTTGCTGCTTACGAGACGGCTCATCTTGGAAGTATTGTTGCTTGAGAAAGTCTCAGGCTGGGCACTCATTGGTACGAGACCATACTTGCTTGCCAAATCGGCAATACCACAGAAAGTACCGCCATCATTGAGCGGATTTTTGAAGAAGAACTGCACCTGAGGGTCCTCGATATCCTTCTTGCCCAGGTCGATAACACCCTGCAGCATGAGGTTGGCCTTCTCCAACTGGTCGTAGAAGAAGAGATAGTCCTGCGAGAATTCCACCACTCTACCCTGCTTGTCGTTGAGGGCGAAGTTAGAGCGGAGCACATTGAAACCGCTGAACATCCAGCAGCGGCCAGAGCTTAACTGGTTGTGGATAGACTGCTGCGGAGTCTCGATACTGAAATGAGTATCCACGGCAGCCGCATTGGCAGGATTTTTCACCAGGTCGTCGATATTATTATTGGCGATGGCATTGAAGAGAGCCTTCTCGGCAGTACCGCCCTTCTGTGATTTCTCCATCTGCTGGATTATCTGGGTAGAGATGCCACCCTTACCGGTCTGCGCCATCATCGACATAGAAGCCATCAGCAAGGCTCCCATCAAGAATACATTTTTTCTCATATTATATATGTGTTATTTGTTTATTATTACGTTTTTGCGAATAGATTGGGGTACTGTCTTCTTGATTTTTTGCAATTATTTTGCATTTAACTTAGCATTATCAAACCTTTATATATTGCTTGATCATGTTTTATCATGCCTTTATAAAGCATTTTTATGCTTTTATGATGCAATTCCCCCACCAAAAGGCAACATTTCTGTGCAAAAATACAAAGAAAAAACTGAAAAACCGAAATTATCGGGATAAATATGATTAGGATTAGTAAAAAAGCAGTATCTTTGCAGAGTTATTCACGAGTTGAACACATGGATCAAGAAAAGTTTAGTCTTTTAAGCAAGATAAAATACCCAGACGATTTGAGGAAGTTGAGTATTGACCAGCTTCCCCAAGTCTGCAAGGAACTGAGGGAAGACATCATCGACGAGGTAGCCGTAAATCCTGGTCATTTTGCGTCTTCACTTGGCGTAGTCGAGATAACTGTAGCCCTACATTACGTATTCAATACTCCTGAGGACCGCATCGTTTGGGATGTGGGCCATCAGGCTTATGGCCATAAGATTCTTACCGGTCGCCGCGATTCTTTCTGCACCAACAGAAAGTTGCACGGCATCCGTCCTTTCCCTACACCCTTAGAGAGCGAATATGATACCTTCGCCTGCGGTCATGCCAGCAATTCCATCTCGGCAGCGTTGGGTATGGCGGTGGCTGCCAAGAAAACGGGCAATGAGAACAGACATACCGTGGCTGTCATCGGCGATGGAGCCATGAGTGGCGGACTTGCCTTCGAGGGGCTCAACAATGTTTCCAGCACCCCCAACAACATGCTCATCATCCTGAATGACAATGACATGAGTATCGACAGGGCTGTGGGAGGCATGGAGAAATATCTCCTCAATCTCGACACCAACGAGACCTACAACAAGTTGCGCTTCAAGGCTTCACAGTGGCTCCATTCCAAGGGCTATCTCAATGATGACCGCAAGAAGGGCATCATACGGCTCAACAATGCACTGAAGTCGGCACTCAGCCATCAGCAGAACATCTTCGAGGGGATGAATATCCGATATTTCGGACCTTTCGACGGTCATGACGTGAAGGAGGTGGTGAGGGTTCTCAAGCAACTCAAGGACATGAAGGGACCTAAGCTCCTGCATCTCCATACCACCAAGGGCAAGGGTTATGAACCTGCCGAGAAGAGTGCCACCATCTGGCATGCGCCGGGCAAATTCGACCCGGAGACTGGAGAGCGTATCATCGCTGATACCAGCAACCAGCCGCCTAAGTTCCAGGATGTTTTCGGAAATACCCTGCTCGAACTGGCGGAGAAAAACCAGAAGATCGTGGGCGTGACACCTGCCATGCCTACCGGTTGCTCGATGAATATCATGATGAAGGCTATGCCCGACCGCGTGTTCGACGTGGGTATCGCCGAAGGACATGCCGTGACTTTCTCTGCCGGTATGGCGAAGGACGGACTGCAACCTTTCTGCAATATCTACAGTTCGTTTGCACAGAGAGCCTATGATAATATCATCCACGACATGGCGCTGCTCAACCTGCCTGTAGTACTCTGTCTGGACCGTGCTGGACTGGTAGGCGAAGACGGACCTACCCACCACGGTGCTTTCGACCTGGCAGCGCTCCGCCCGATACCTAACCTCACCATTGCATCGCCTATGGACGAGCATGAACTGCGCAATCTGATGTACTCAGCCCAGCTCCCGGGACAGGGCAGCTATGTGATCCGCTATCCGAGAGGCAAGGGTGTGCTGGTAGATTGGAAGAACGAGATGGAGGAAATCAAGACCGGCACCGGACGCAAGTTGAAAGACGGCGATGACGTGGCAGTACTTACCTTAGGACCTATCGGAAACGATGTGGAAAAGGTGATTGCTGAAATAGAAACGGCTTCTGCATTGAGCATTGCCCACTACGATATGCGATTCCTCAAGCCGCTCGATGAAACACTGCTCGAAGAAATCGCAAAGAAATTTGACCGCATCATCACCATCGAAGACGGAGTGAGAAAGGGAGGATTCGGATCTGCCGTACTGGAATGGATGAGCGACCACGGATACCGTCCACAGATAACGAGGATGGGTATTCCAGACGAATTTGTAGAACATGGAACCGTTGCCCAGTTGAGAGAAATCATCGGTCTGGACAATGAGTCCATCAGAAAAACAATAGAAAATCAAGAATGAAAATCATTATTGCAGGCGCATACGCCATAGGTACCCATCTGGCTCGATTGCTCTCCAGAAGCAAGGAGGATATCACGCTCATTGATGATAGCGAGGAACGACTCGCCAGCATCGGTTCAGACTATGATCTGCTCACCATGCTGGGGCAGCCTACCAGTCTGAAAATTTTGCAGAATGCTGACATACAGGATGCCGACCTCTTCATCGCCGTAACGCCGATGGAGAGCAAGAACATCACTTCCTGCATCCTTGCCAAGAAGCTCGGAGCCAAGCGCACCGTTGCCAAGGTGGATAATCCGGAATACATGGACCAGCAGGCACAGGATTTCTTCCGCGAACTGGGCATCGACAAGCTGATCTATCCGGAGATGCTGGCTGCCGTGGATATCAACAACGGACTGAAGATGAGTTGGGTGCGCCAGAGATGGGATGTGCACGATGGCGCCCTCATCATGCTGGGTATCAAACTGCGCGAAACCTGCGAAATTCTCAATAAACCACTCAAGGACATCAGCGGTCCCAACGACCCTTACCATGTGGTGGCCATCAAGCGAGGCAGCGATACCATCATCCCGGGCGGTTATGATGAACTGAAGCTCTACGACCTGGCTTACTTTATGACTACCCGCAACTATATCCCCTACATCCGCAAGATTGTGGGCAAGGAGCATTATGTGGATGTGAAGAACGTGATGATTATGGGCGGCGGACGTACTGCCGTGAGAGCCGTGAAAAAGATGCCGGAGTATATGGAGACCAAAATCATCGAGATAGATGAGCACAGATGTGAATATCTCAATGACATCCTCGACGATCGGAAGACGCTCATCATCCATGGCGACGGTCGCGACATTCCGCTGCTTACCGAGGAGGGCATCAGGAGCACCCAGGCTTTCGTGGCACTCACCGGTAATGCCGAAACCAATATCCTCGCCTGTCTCACCGCCAAGCGACTGGGAGTGAGAAAGACCGTGGCTGCGGTGGAAAACGTGGACTATGTGAGCATGGCTGAGAGTCTCGATATCGGTACCATCATCAATAAGAAGGCAATAGCGGCAAGCTACATCTACCAGATGATGCTCGATGCCGACGTGATGAACGTACGCTTCCTCATGAGTGCCAATGCCGATGTGGCTGAGTTTATCGCCAAGGAGGGTTCGAAGGTAACCAAGAAACCAGTGAAAGACCTCGGCATGCCTATCGGTGTAACCATCGGTGGACTGGTGCGCAAGGGCGAGGGAATGCTCGTCTCCGGACATACACAGATCGAACCGGGCGACTCCGTGATGGTATTCTGCCACAACATCAACATGAAGAAAATTGAGAAGTACTTTATATGATAAACAGTAAACTGATATATAAGATCTTAGGACAGCTCCTCTTCATCGAGGCATTCCTGCTCTTCATCAGTCTGCTGGTAGCTCTCTACTATCAGCAGGACGACATCTTTGCCTTCATCGTGGCTACACTTACCACCATCGGAGGCGGACTGATATTGAAATGGAGAGGTCATGGAGCCGACAATACGATGTCGCGCCGTGATGCCTACCTCGTGGTTTCGCTCTCCTGGATTGTCTTCAGTCTCTTCGGTACGCTGCCCTTCATGATCAGCGGTTACATCCACAGTTTTACGGATGCCTACTTCGAGACGATGTCGGGATTTACCACCACGGGTGCCACCATCCTCGACGATGTGGAATGTTTCCCCCACGGACTGCTCTTCTGGCGGTCGCTCACCCAGTGGATAGGCGGATTAGGAATCGTGTTCTTCACCATCGCCCTGCTGCCTTCGCTTGTTGGAGGACAGACCAAGGTGTTTGCGGCAGAGGCCACGGGACCTATCAAGTCTAAGTTGCATCCCCGCCTCTCCACCTCTGCCAAGTGGATCTGGAGTATCTACCTGGTGCTCACCATCGCCTGCATTCTCTCCTATTATGTGGCGGGAATGAATCTCTTCGACAGTTTCAACTATGCGATGACCACCACGGCTACGGGAGGTTTCTCCACTCACAACAGCAGTACTGAGTTCTTCCATTCGCCGGCATTGGAATACATCTGTACTTTCTTCTGTTTCCTTTCGGGCGTGAATTTCACGCTGCTCTATGCAGCAGTCATCAAGTTCAAGATCAAGGATCTGTTCAAGAATTCTGAATTCAAGTTCTATACCCTGCTTGTCTCGGCATTCACCGCCTTCATCATGGTAGAACTGGTTACGCTGCGCAATTACGACCTGGAACAAGCCTTCCGCAGCGCCGTCTTCCAGGTGGTTTCGTTTATCACCACCACAGGTCTCTTCAATGATGATGCCGCCCTCTGGCCTCATGTCACCTGGGTTATCCTGGCAGCATGTATGTTCTTCGGAGCGTGCTCGGGCAGTACGAGCGGTGGACTGAAATGTATCCGTGGCGTGATGCTCGTGAGAATGGTGAAGAATGAGTTCCGTCAGATTCTGCATCCGAATGCCGTGCTGCCGCTGAAGATAGACGGTGTCAACGTGCCGATGCAGAAGCGTGTCACCCTGCTCGCCTTCCTCACCACCTATCTCATCATCTGTCTGGTCATCTCCTTCACGATGATAGCCATGGGCATCGACAACACCAATGCCATCACCATCACCCTGAGCTGTGTGGGCAACGTAGGTCCGACGCTAGGTACGGAGATTGGTCCAACGATGTCGTGGAGCGAACTGCCTGATGTGGCAAAATGGTTCTGCTCGCTGATGATGCTCATCGGTCGTCTGGAGATATTCAGCGTTCTGGTGATCTTTACTCCTGCCTTCTGGAGAGAAAACTAGTTTCCGCAGGAGGCAGATACAGGAAATCCTAGACAATAAAACATTTTATCAACTAATTCCATAAAGTTATGAAACCATTAAAATTTGAACCACTATTGAAGTCCACCATTTGGGGTGGCAACAAGATTATCGCCTTCAAGCATCTTGACATCAATCAGGAGAAAGTAGGTGAAAGTTGGGAAATCTCTGGTGTTCCTGGCAACGAAAGCATCGTAGCCGACGGCGAGATGAAGGGCAAGAAACTCAATGAGGTTGTTGCAGAGTTGAAGGACAGTTTCCTTGGAACCGAAAACTACAAGCGTTTTGGCAATGAATTCCCATTGCTCATCAAGTTTATTGACGCCAACAGCAACCTATCTATCCAGGTGCATCCTAATGATGAGATTGCCCACAAGCAGGGCAAGGAGCGTGGCAAGACCGAGATGTGGTATGCACTGCCATGCGAACAGGATGCTAAACTCTACAACGGCTTGAAGATGCAGATTACACCGGAGCAGTATAAGGAGATGGTAGAGAATGATACCATCACGGATGCACTGGCTCAGTATGACGTGAAGGAAGGCGACTGCTTCTTTATTCCTGCAGGCAGAATTCACGCCATCGGAACAGGCTGTTTCGTGGCTGAAATCCAGCAGACCAGCGATGTAACCTACCGCATCTACGACTTCAAGCGCATGGACAAGGACGGCAACTATCGCCAGCTTCACACCAAGGAGGCTGCCGAATGCATCGACTATACCGTGCAGGCAGACTATCGCCAGCATTATACTCCAATGAAGAACGAGGGTGTAGGCATGGTAGAGTGTCCATACTTCACCACCGCTGTTTATGATCTCGATGAGCCTATGACCTTGGATTACTCAGAATTGGATAGTTTCGTGATTCTGATCGGTCTGAAGGGTGAGGCTAAGATTACCGACAACGAGGGCAACGAGATTACGCTCCAGGGTGGCGAGAGCATCGTAGTTCCTGCCTCTACCCAGACCTTGAAGGTAGAAGGAACGCTGAAGTTCCTGGAAACATACGTATAGTTTAAAGGATTTTTTAAAGGTAAAAAAGTAAAAAGGTAAAAAGGTAAAAGAGCCTGGCGGGATGTCATCTGCCTGCTTTCTTTTTACCCTTTTACCTTTTTACTCTTTTACCCTTTTACTTTTTTACCCTTCTAAATATTTTTCTATATCCGCCTGTATCTTCTGGAATTCCGGAGCAAACTGATAGAAGGTATTCTTCTTCATCATCATTTTCACTTTGCCCAAGCTGTTCTCATAACAGGCCATTTCGGTGCGAGCCTGCTCGGAATGGATGGCACGGTCACGGATTTCATTCTCGCGGTCGTTGCGCAGGGCATCACATACGCTCTGCACGATAGGACTCACCACCAGGTCGAAGAGATGATGACCCTGTATATATAAATAGGTATTGGTCTCAGTCACCCCGAGGTTGCGAAGATAAGTTTCCATCTCGGGAAGGTAGGTCTTGTGCTTCGGAAAATGGCGCTCCAGCTGGAAGAGCTTTGCCCTCACCTTCTTGGCGAGATAGTCTATCGCCCATTGAGGGTCTCTGATTCGTACGGATGGCAGCACGATTACCTTGTCAAACTCAGCCATATCCAAATGCATCGACATCTTGCGGAAACGGATGTAGAAAAGCATGTGCCAGACGAAGAGGGGCCATATCGTACGGGAATAAGCTTCCAGGAAATGCTCGAAGTCGAAGATGCGACGGTCGTTGAGCGTCACCATCACGCAGGTTTCGTGCAGTCCCTTGGCATAGCACTGGTAGTTTTCAATGGCATAGGCATAGGTATGGAAGATGTATGGATTTTCGAGCATCATCTGCGAAGCCTCGGTTGTGCCCTGTCGGAGATAATCGTAGTCGGCATCCACGCAGGCTATCATATCCTTGCCCACTCCCTTGAGCATACTCGATACCGCAGCCTTCTTGCCACGGTCCAGATGCTGGTTGCGTGAAGGCAGCATGATGTCGAAATAGCGGGTTTCATCCTCAAACTTGCCAAGTACAGAGCGCCAGAAGAATACGTCATCATAGCTCTCTACATAAGCCACTATCTTACGCTTCGCCTTCTTCGAGGTCATCCTGTTGGCAGCCTCGAAGTATAGGGAATTGATATTATCGGTTAAACGTTTAGCCATAAGCTGAAAAATTCAACATTCAACACTTAACATTCAACATTACTTAATAGTGATATCATTCACTTCCGTGACTTTATCCGTCCATCCGTCCATGACCACGGCAGGACTGTGGGTAGTCATGATGATCTGGATGTTAGGGTTCAGTTGGAGCACCAGTCCGATGAGCTGCTTCTGCCATTCGAAGTGGAGACTGATTTCCGGCTCGTCCATGAAGAGAACGTATGACTGGTTGTCCTCCACCAGCACGGTGAGGAGGATGGCGAGTATCTGCTTTTCGCCGGCAGAAAGCTGGTAAGGCAGGAGCTGTTCGCCTATCTGATTGAAGCGGATTTCGTTGGCAGTACGGATGATGGTCTTGCCAGTATCCTTGAAGAGACTGTCCACCATGTCCTGGAACATCCTCTTCGGTTCGCTCAACTTCTGCGCCTTGAAAGCTGCATCCGGTTCGCCACTCTGTAGCACGGCGATGATGCGATTGCCGATGTTCACCTGGTAGTCGAGATACTTGCGCTGCAACTGGAACAGTTGCCAGTCGAGCTCAGTGACCAGCGTAAGGTCTATCTTGTTGATCATCTCGGCATTCATCAGCGGCCTATCCACCGAGCGAATCACATCGTAGCGTATCCACTTGGCTTCCTCAGGCTCCACCTTGAGATGCACCCCCTTGATCATGTGGCTCGGGAATTCCCCACCGGCAACGAGGCCCTTCACCACCTTATTTAATATAGTACTCTTGCCCACGCCGTTTACACCACTCAGGATATTGACACGGCGGTCGAGGTTCCAAAGAATATGTTTGGTACCACTCCAGAGAGAGTCTATCT
>USJD01000075.1 GCA_900554835.1 uncultured Prevotella sp.
CTCTGCCAAATAAGAGCCGTCCTGGCCCGTAATACCCGTAATGAGGGCTACTTTTCTATTATCCATGATCTCTATATTAATTATTATTCATTTATACTATTACCTCTCAGGCTCATCCTGTATTTCAGCGGCGACATCTTGAAATGTTCCCTTACATACTTACCGAAGAACGAGGTATTGGAGAAGCCTAAGATACCTGATATTTCCTTGATAGACTTATTGGTGGAGCGCAGGTAGTAAGTGATATCCGCAAGCGTGTATTCCGTAATCCATTCTATAGCCGTCTTATTGCTATGGCGCTTGCAAACAATGGAAAGGTATTTCGGAGTAATGCACAACTGCTGGGCGAAGAACTCTACAGGTTTGTGTTTCACCTCATTCTGTTGCAGCATCACCAGGAATCTGTCGAATATATCATAAGTCGAAGAATTGTTTTTAGTCACATCAGCCACCTCGGTCGTGAAAGCATTGCAAAGGGCAAGAAGTGCCGTTTTCAATAAGGTTTCCACAATTTCGCGGCGATAAGGATTCCAGGAAGAATGCTCCATGCGCTCTTCATCCAGACAGAGACGCACCAGTTCGGTAAACTTGGCATAGAAGAGCATTTCCTCGCTCGTCATCCTGATGACAGAGACCTTATCCACATACATGGCGCGATTCCACACATTGATATGTGATCGCAGGATATTCTGCATACCATGGTTGGTTACACAGAGCGCCACACAGGTGAAATCAGATGAAAACTCAATGATATCCACAACAGAATTAGGCGGACAAACGAAAATATCGTTTTTGCCCACTTCCACGGTCTTACCATTTACTTCCAGCTTCAGATTTCCTTTCTGGCAAGAAGCAATCATATTCATCTGGAGTCTCACAGGATCAGGATTGGCAAGTACCTTGATATTATCAATGATGAGAATATCCTCATCCAGATAGCTTGCACTGATCTCTGCACTCTGAGCAAACTCCCCCTGCTCAATACGTTGCTTTATGTCCTTCTGTTCTTGCTTTGCCATGAATATGTTCCTTTACTCTTCGTTTCTCATTTCCCACTTCTCATTTCTCATTTCTCATTTCATTAAAACGCCTCACGATACTTGTTCTCGTCCTTATCTTCAAGCATGGACAAGTAACTCTGGTATCGGCTGGCGGCAATGAAGTGATCTTCCACCGCCTTGATGACCGCACAACCCGGTTCGTGGGTATGCGTACAGTTGGAAAAACGACAGTCCTTGGAGAAATGGAAGATTTCCTTGAAATAACTGGTCAGTTCTTCTTTCTCGATATCAAACGTACCGAAGCCCTTGATTCCCGGAGTATCTATCAGATAACCACCTCCAGGCAGTTCAATCATCTCACTGAATGTGGTGGTGTGCATACCCGTATTGTGCGCATCGCTGATTTCTGCGGTACGCTGGGAAGCATGAGGAATCAGGCGGTTGATCAGCGTTGACTTCCCCACACCACTATTGCCGCTCAGAAGAGAAATCTTGTCTTTCAGGATAGGGAACAACTGTTCTACGCCCTCTCCCGTTTCGGCAGAAATCTCAACACACTTATAGCCCACGGTCTCATAGAGCGTACACATCATCTTCTCATAATGCAATTCCTCTTCAGAGAGGAGGTCGTGCTTATTAAACACGAGGATGACCGGCACGCTATACGCCTCGGCACTGGCCAAGAATCTATCAATAAAAGTGGTGGAAGTCTGCGGATAGTTGACAGTAACCACCAACAAAGCCTGATCGACGTTGGCGGCGAGGATATGACTCTGTTTACTGAGATTAGGCGACTTTCGGATAATATAATTACGCCTATCCTCAATAGCAGAAATAAAAGCCGTACCTTCCTGATTGGTGATAATTTCCACATGGTCGCCCACAGCCACAGGATTGGTGCTGCGGATGCCCTTCAATCTGAAATTACCCTTGATTTTACTTTCAATAAGCTGGCCATCGTCAGTTTTGACGGTGTACCAGCTTCCTGTATTTTTGATGACTAGTCCTTTCATCTACTCACTGCAATAATGATTGTCAAAGAGTCAGTAAGACTATACGGTCATGATTTCCTTTTCCTTCTCAGCCATCAGTGCTTCAAGCTGCTTGATGTATTTATCGTGCAATTTCTGCAACTCGTTCTCAGCGTCCTTCTCCAAATCTTCAGAAAGACCGTCCTTGATAGCCTTCTTCAGCTTGTCCTTGATTTCGCCACGCACATTGCGCACCTCCACCTTAGCCTTCTCTGCAATCTTGCCACACTGCTTCACGAGTTCCTTACGGCGCTCACCAGTTGGCTGAGGAATACCCAGGCGCACGATTTCACCATTGTTTTCAGGAGTGATACCCACGCCACTGTCCATAATAGCCTTTTCGATATCCTTGATGGCCTTCTTGTCCCAAGGGCGGATAGCGATGGTACGGGCATCTGGAGTAGTAATATTAGCCACCTGATTGAGCGGTACCATACTACCATAGCTGTTGACTCTTACACCATCGAGGATAGCCACATTGGCACGTCCTGCACGAATATGAGAGAGCTCCTCTGCGAGATACATCGCTGCCATCTCCATACGCTCACCTGCTGAACTCAAAGTTTCTTTTACGTCTATCATAATTCTTTAATTTTATTACTTGTTATTGTTAGTTTCTATTTCTTTTCAGCCCATAGGACTTCTTTTCCGCCACAAAAATAGGCATTTCTTATCAATTAGCCAAATTATCAGCTAATTATTTTGCGCTTTCCAGGCGTTTCAGTTCCTCATCCACATAGTTGGTGAGTTCCACAAACTGCTGGATGGTAAGCTGTTCAGGGCGCTTGGTCATGATGTCTGTGGTATAGAAATCCTCACGTGGAGTCATTCCTGGGAACATCTGTTTCAGACTGACGCGGAGCATTTTCCTACGCTGGTTGAACACGGTCTTGACGAGGCGCTTAAAGAGTTTTTCATCACAGCCCAATTCCTTCACATCATTGCGGGTCATTCTGATGACAGCACTCTTCACCTTTGGAGGCGGATTGAACACGCCCTCATCCACCGTGAAGAGATACTCCACATCATACCAAGCCTGTATCAGGACACTTAGGATGCCATACGCCTTGTTTCCCGGTTCTGAGGCAATGCGCAAAGCCACCTCTCGCTGAATCATACCCGTACAGCATGGAATGAGTTCCTTGTAGTCGAGCATCTTGAAGAAAATCTGAGAGGAAATATCATAAGGATAGTTGCCGGTAAGCACAAACTGCTCTCCGTCAAAAATCTGGTTGAGATCCATGCGCAGGAAGTCCTCACCGATGATACGATCCTGGAGCTGAGGGAAATTCTCATGCAGATAAGCCACCGATTCTGAGTCGATCTCCACAGCCTTGACCAGACGGGGTTTCTCCACAAGATACTGGGTAAGAACGCCCATGCCAGGACCAATTTCCAGCACAGGAATATCAGGACAAGCATCCACCGTATCGGCAATACGCTTAGCTATATTCAGGTCGGTCAAGAAATGCTGACCGAGATTTTTCTTTGGTTTAACCGCTTTCATGCTAATTTATAAGTTGTTTTCAAGAAGTGATGCGTCCCATTCCTTTTTCGACCATGCAATGCGACAAATCACCCAATAATTCTGCAAATTTACTATTTTTTTTTGATATTCATGCAGTTAACTCTGTTAAATTATCAACTTTTCACAAAATCAGCATCAGAACAGACGGCGCTGGAAGCCAAGATTCATGCAGTAGGAAAGTGCTCCTGATGTTTATTTATGCTAAAAATAATCACTTACATGCTAAAAAGTAATGTTTTTCATTCGCTATTGCAGATAAAAATCGTACCTTTGCACCAACTATGAATATCAAGAAGACGATAAACAATATATTGAAGGTGGGTTGGTCACTCCTCTTGGGAGGCGCTATCCTCTACTGGATGTACCGTGGATTCGATTTCCAGCAGGTGAAAGACATCCTGCTGCACAAGATGAACTGGACCTGGATGCTCCTTTCATTCCCGTTCGGTATCTTGGCTCAGACCTTCCGTGGTTGGAGATGGAGACAGACACTCGACCCCATTGGAGAACACCCTCGAAGTAGCGTCAGCGTCAACTCCATCTTTATGAGTTATGCCCTGAGTCTGCTGGTGCCACGCATCGGAGAATTTGCCCGCTGCGGTGTACTGAAACGCTGGGAGGGAATCTCATTTCCAAAGTCCTTGGGCACCGTGGTAACAGAGCGCATCATCGACTCTCTGTTGGTATTGCTCATTACCGGTTGTGTCTTTCTCCTGCAGATACCGGTGTTCCTCAATTTCTTCGACAAGACAGGCACCAGTATGGAAAGTATTCTGCACCAGTTTACTGCCACGGGATACATCGTTACTGCCATTTGCGGCATAGCCATCCTCATCCTGTTGCATTTCCTGCTCAAGAAACTTTCTATATATAATAAGGTGAAAGCCACCCTTCAGGGACTCTGGCAGGGAGTTGCATCGCTCAAAGACATCAGGAACGTACCGCTCTTTATCGGTTTCACCTTGGGCATCTGGCTCTGCTATTTCCTGCACTATTTCCTCACCTTCCAATGCTTTGAGGCAACGAGTCATCTCAGCGTGATGTGCGGACTGGTAACTTTCATCATCGGCAGTATCGCCGTAGTAGTGCCTACTCCAAACGGAGCAGGACCTTGGCATTTTGCCGTGAAGACGATGCTCATTCTCTATGGCATTTCCTCAAACGATGCCCTGTTCTTCGTGCTGATCGTCCACTCCATCCAGACTCTGCTCGTCATCCTGCTGGGCATCTATGCATGGATCTCCCTCTCGTTCACGGGTAAGAAAATTACAAATGAGAAATGAGAAATGAGAAATGAAAAGGGAAGACAATGACAAAGTTTAAAAAATGACAAATGAGAAAGATTTAAAAATGACAAATGAGAAATGAGAAAGATTTAAAAATGAGAAATGACAAATGAGAAATGAAAAGGGAAAGGAAAAAAATTCCTTGCTTTTCTGGCGCATGCCTAACTCAACATTCAACATTTAACATTCAACATTAAATTCAAGGGCGTCTGCCCAATTTCTCATTTCTAATTTCTAATTTCTAATTAAAAAACATTTCTAATTAAATAAAGTATTATGGCTGAAATTAAGAATCTGAACCCAGTAGAAATCTGGCGTAACTTCGACAAATTGACACAAGTTCCACGTCCATCAGGACATTTGGAGAAAATTCAGGCTTACTTGCTCAACTGGGCAAAGGAAGCTGGTGTAGAGGCATTTCAGGATCCTGCAGGCAACATCGTGATGCGCAAACCTGCTACTCCTGGTATGGAGAACCGCAAGGGTGTTATCCTGCAGGCGCACATGGATATGGTGCCTCAGAAAGCGAAAGATAGCAAGCACAATTTTGAAACCGATCCTATCGAGACAATTATCGATGGCGACTGGGTTCATGCCAACCGTACTACCCTCGGTAGCGACGACGGTCTGGGCGTGGCTACTATCATGGCTGTCATGGAAGCAAAAGACTTGCAGCACGGTCCGGTAGAGGGTCTCATCACACGCGATGAAGAGACTGGTATGTTTGGCGCCAACGAACTCCCTGAAGGTGAACTGAACGGCGATATCCTGCTCAATCTCGATACAGAGGTTTGGGGTGAGTTCGTAATCGGTAGCGCAGGTGGTATTGATATTACTGCAACTCTCGACTACAAAGAAGTAGAAACCGACCAGGAAGATGCTGCTGTCAAGGTAACCTTGAAGGGCTTGAAGGGCGGTCACTCTGGTATCGAAATCTGCGAAGGTCGTGCCAATGCCAACAAATGCATGGTTCGTTTCGTACGTGAAGCCATTGCCGAACTCGACGCTCGCCTTGCTTCCTGGAACGGAGGTAATATGCGCAATGCCATCCCATTCGAGGCTGAGGTTGTACTCACCTTGCCAAAGGAGAACGTAGAGGCTCTTCAGGACTTGGTAGCAGACTGGAAGGAAGAGCTCCAGGATGAATTCAAGGGTATCGAGAACATCGAGAAGATAGAATTCTTCACAGAGAACGTAGAGGCTCCTAAGATGGAAGTACCACAGGAGATACAGGACAATCTCGTAGATGCCATCTATGCTTGCCACGACGGTGTACTGCGCATGGCTCCATCTATGCCAGACGTAGTAGAGACCTCATCCAACCTTGCCATCGTAGAGATCGGCGAAGGAAAGGCAGCCATCAAGATTCTCGCCCGTTCATCACACGAAGGTTACAAGGCTTACATCGCCACCATGTTTGAGAGCTGCTTCTCTATGGCAGGCATGAAGGTGGAATTCAGCGGCAGCTATGGCGGTTGGAATCCAAACCCAGACAGTGATATTCTGAAGCATGTACTCAAGGTATATAAGGAGCAGAACGGTGAAGACGGTAAGGTGCAGGCAGTTCATGCCGGTTTGGAGTGCTCTATCATCTTGGGCAAATATCCACACCTCGATGTCGTATCCTTCGGTCCTACCCTCTGCAGCCCTCACACCCAGTTTGAGCGTTGCCAGATCAGTTGCGTAGCACCATTCTGGAATCTCATGAAGCAGTTGCTTGCCGAGATTCCAACCAAATAAATTACAAAAAGGTTAAAAATATAGGGCCGGGAAGAAAATTCCCGGCTTTATTTTTGCCATTTTGGTTTATTTTAGTTACCTTTGCAGCCGGAATTTTAAATATCAAACAGATGGACGATTATCACGCGGACAACAACAATGAATTGTAGGCGTGGAGATTCAGCAGAAAGAAACCCATTCACCGCTTTGGGGGCATAGCTAATCTCCATACCCCAAACTTTTATTTTTTGGAGATTAGCAACAATGAGAACATATTGGAATACAGAGAATCATCTGAAGGCTATCAATGAATGGCAGCCTAACTGCTGGATACAAGTAACTTGTCCAACCGACGAAGACCAGCGCTTGCTGGAAGACGAATTCAAAATCCCTGATTATTTCCTCTCGGACATCAGTGATACCGATGAGCGTGCCCGCTACGAATACGACGATGGCTGGATGCTCATCATCCTCCGTATTCCTTATGTCAAGGAAATCAGAAGCCGCACGCCTTATACTACCGTGCCATTGGGTATCATCCACAAGCGGGATGTCACCATCACCGTCTGCTATTACGAAACCAACATGATGATTGATTTCGTGAGTTTCCAGCAGAAGCGAGGTGAAGGCTTCACCGACTATGTGGACATGATTTTCCGTCTCTTCCTTTCCTCTGCCGTATGGTATCTGAAGCGACTCAAGCAGATTAACTCGCTCATCGAGAAAGCCAAGCGCAACCTGGATCATGGCGTCAACAATGAAAGCCTGATCGGTCTGTCACGTCTGCAAGATTCCCTCACCTATTTCATTACCTCCATCCGAGGCAATGAAAACCTGCTGTCCAAACTGAAGTTCAAACTCCAGGTGGATGAGTTGGATGCCGACCTGATTGAGGACGTCAACATCGAGATGACCCAGGCGCGAGAAACCACCAATATCTACTCAGATATTCTGGAATCCACGATGGACACCTATTCCAGCATCATCAACAACAACATGAATACCACGATGCGTACCTTGACATCCATCAGTATCGTCATGATGTTGCCTACCCTGATTTCATCCTTCTTCGGAATGAACCTCATCAACGGTATGGAAAACAGTTCCATCGGCTTTGGCATCGCCATCCTCATCTCTATCGTCGTATCTGGATTGACGTGGGGATTCTTACGCTATAAGCGCTTGCTCTAAGGGGAAGCCAAGTGCCGCATAGCGCATGGACAGCGCCAGAAGAACACAAGAAGTCAGAAAATAATGATAAAAAAATATAAAAAAGCGAGGATAAAAGCAAAAATAAAAAATAAAATTAGGAATTTTCGCTTTTTTTACTTAAGTTTGCAAAATTATTGTGTGTGTATGTGGCAGATAGCGGCACCGTTATCTGCCAAGAAATCGAATCATAAACTAAATACAGTGAAATGATGGACTCTCAAGAAAATGCCCTTTTACAGGGAACCATGGAAGAACCTGCCAAGAAGGCGTATGCCACCAAGCAGGAAGTGCTCGAAAGAGTGAAAGAAATCGCTCGCAGTGCCGAAGCTCCTAACAAGGAAGAGCTCGACCATCTGAAGACAACTTTCTACAAGATTCACCTCGCAGAACGAGATGCTCAAACTAAGGAGTATTTAGAAAAAGGTGGTGACCCGGAAAAATTCGTACTTCTACCTGATGACACAGAAGAAGCCTTCAAGGCTGAAATGCAGATCATCAAGGAAAAACGCGCCAAGATCTTCTTGGAGCAAGAAGAGGAAAAGCAGGAAAATTTAGCAAAAAAACTTGAGATTATTGAAAAGATCAAGGCAATGGCTACCTCTCCTGAGGAAGCTAACCAATCATATAATGACTTCAAGGCCCTACAGCAGGAATGGAAAGATATCAAGGCCGTGCCTGCCGACAAGGCGAATGAGCTGTGGCGCAACTACCAGCTCTACGTGGAGCAGTTCTACGACCTCCTGAAACTCAACAGTGAGGCACGTGAATATGACTTCAAGAAAAACCTCGAGGCTAAGACTGCACTCTGCGAAGCTGCTGAAAAGCTCGATGAGGAGCCGGATGTCATCTCTGCCTTCCATCAGTTGCAGGACTTGCACCAGCAGTACCGCGAAATCGGTCCTGTTGCCAAGGAATTGCGCGAGCAAATCTGGAGCCGTTTCAAGGCGGCAAGCACCGTGATTAACAAGAAGCATCAGCAGTACTTTGAGGATATCCGCGCTAAGGAAGAGAAGAATCTCGAACTGAAGACGGCACTTTGCGAGAAGTTGGAGGCTATCGACCTGGATGCCATCAAGACCGCTGCACAGTGGGAGGCTACTACCAAGGAGGTAATCGCTATGCAACAGGAATGGCGTGAAATCGGTTTTGCTCCTCAGAAAATGAATGTGAAAATCTTTGAGCGCTTCCGCACCATCAATGATGTATTCTTCAGCAAGAAAGCTGAGTTCTTCAAGGAACTGAAATCGCAATATTCCAGCAATTTGGAAAAGAAGCAGGAACTCGTCAAGAAGGCGCAGGAACTTGCTGATAGCACAGACTGGAAGAAGACGGGCGACAAAATTATTGCACTGCAGAAAGAATGGAAGACCGTGGGCGTTGTGCCTCGCAAACAGGGTGAACTGCTCTGGAAGGACTTCCTCAATGCTTGCAACAAATTCTTCGAGGCTCGCAACAAGGCTAATGCAGGCACCAGAAACACGGAGCACAGCAACTTGGCAAAGAAGCGCGAAGTAGTGGCTAAACTGAAGGACTTGCTCGAAAACCCTGTAGAGAACGTGCAGCAGGCACTGCAGAAGCTGACAGAGGAATATAACTCCATCGGTCATGTGCCTTTCAAGGAAAAGGACAATATCTACAAGGAGTATCACGCAGTGCTTGACAAGATCTATAAGGACTTGCACATCAGCAACGCCAAGCGCCGTCTCGACAATTTCAAGAGCAATCTGAAGAATGTGGCAGAGAAGGGTTCTGATGCCTTGGACAATGAGCGTGGACGACTCTTGCGCCGCTACGACCAGTTGCGCAGCGATATCACCACCTATGAAAACAACCTCGGCTTCCTCAATGCTGCCAGCAAGAAGGGCAACAGTCTCGTAGAGGAAATGAACCGCAAGGTGCAGAAGCTCAAGGATGATCTCGAACTGGTAAAACAGAAGATCAAGGCTATTGATGCAGAAAACAAGTAAAATATATAGCCCCACAGATTTCACGGACTTTACATAGGTCTTGCATAGACCGCTGAAAATTTTAAGTCCCACAGATTTCACAGATATCCACAGATTTCTTTCTCTTCAAAAGATCTGTGTTAATCTGTGAAATCTGTGGGACTTTTTTTTAGACCCTTAAGCCTGTTCTCGCCTTGCATGAACAGGACTTATATCACACTTACATCTTTTCTATGATTTTCATGCCCTCTTCCACCGCTTTCATATTGAGTGGAATCAAACCATGATGGCGCTCAGGCAACGACTTGAAGAGCGCTTTGTTCAGACCGTCAGTGCTCACCACAGGACAAACCTTCAGCAGACCGCCCAGTACAATCATATTAAACACCTTTGCGTTTTTCATCTCAGCCGCCTTGTCCATCGCATCAATACGATACACAGTGATGTCCTTACGCTGCGGAGGATTCATGATACCATAACCATCATAAATCAGCACACCGCCCGGCTTAATCTTCGATTCAAACTTATCGAGCGAAGGCTGATTCAGTACGATAGCCACATCATAATGGCTCAAGATAGGCGAAGAGATACGGTCATCGCTCACGATCACCGTCACATTCGCCGTACCGCCACGCTGTTCCGGACCGTATGCAGGCATCCAAGTCACCTCTTTATCCTCCATCAGTCCAGAATAAGCCAGGATTTTTCCCATAGAGAGAACACCCTGACCACCAAACCCAGATATAATAATTTCTGTCTTCATTGTTCTTATACACTTCGTTGAATGTTGAGTGTTGAATGTTGAGTGTTGAGTTAGGCCTGCGCCAGAAAAGCAAGGAAATTTTCCTCCTTGTCATTTCTCATTTCTCATTTCTCATTTAAAAAACTTTCTCATTTTTTAAACCTTTCTCATTTCTCATTAACCCCAAGGGCGCATGCCAAATTCAACATTCAACATTCAACATTCAACATTACATGTTTGTTGTATCCTTCAAGTCTCCCTTCGGATATTCCTTGAACATATTCTCTTCCATCCACTTATTAGCCTCCACAGGAGAAAGTTTCCAACCACTGTTGCAGGTAGAAACGATTTCCACCAGACTGGAACCCTTGCCCTGCATACTTGCCTCAAAGGCCTTGCGGATGGCTTTCTTAGCCTTCCTGATGCTCGCTACGGTTTCCACGCTCTGTCGGGTCACATAACAAGTACCCGTTAGATGGCTGGCAAGTTCAGTGATATTGAGCGGATAACCATGAAGATCTGGCTGGCGACCGTAAGGACAGGTAGCCGTCTTCTGACCCAGCAGAGTAGTAGGAGCCATCTGACCGCCCGTCATACCATAAATGGCATTATTGATGAAGATAATGGCAATATGCTCACCGCGGTTTAAGGCATGAATCGTCTCACAAGTACCGATACAAGCCAAGTCACCATCACCCTGATAAGTAAATACCAGACGGTCTGGCCACAAACGCTTGATACCCGTAGCCACAGCAGGCGCACGACCATGAGCCGCTTCCTGCCAGTCAATATCCAAATAACGATAAGCGAACACGGCGCAGCCCACAGGACAAACGCCCACCGTCTTATCCTCCATACCCATCTCCTCTATCACCTCGGCGACAAGCTTATGCACCACACCATGCGAACAGCCCGGGCAATAATGCATCGGAACATCGTTCATCAGTGTCGGTTTCTTATATACCAGATTCTCTGGTGAAATTATATCATTCATAATGTATAATTTATATATTTTCAGTAATTAATCGCTTGAGTGCCTCCACAATTTCCTCAGGTTCAGGCACAATACCACCCAAACGACCGAAATGCGCTACAGGCACCAAACCGTTTACTGCCAGGCGTACATCCTCCACCATCTGTCCGGCATTGATTTCTGCCACGAGGATGCCCTTCTTGCTCTCAGCCAAGTGATGGATTTCCTGAGTAGGGAAAGGCCAGAGCGTGATCGGACGGAAAAGTCCCACCTTGATACCCTGCTCACGAGCACTCTCGATACTCTTCTCTGCAATACGGGCAGCACTGCCGAAGGCCACAATCACATAGTCGGCATCCTCACAGTACTGCATCTCGTAGCGCACCTCCGTCTCACGGATTTTCCTGTATTTCTCCTGCAACTGCAGATTACGCTCCTCCATTACTTCCGGTTTCAGTTCCAGGGAAGTCATGATATTCGGCTTCCTGTCCTTCTTACAACCGATGGTAGCCCAAGGACATTCCTCCGCAATCTCCTGCTCCGTGCGGCGTGGTTTCATCGGAGGAAGCGACACCTTCTCCATCATCTGACCGATGACACCGTCACTCAGGATCATCGCCGGATTACGGTATTTGAAAGCCAAGGTGAAAGCCAAGTCCACGAAGTCAGCCATCTCCTGCACAGAAGCCGGAGCCAATACAATCACATTATAGTCACCATTACCACCACCACGGGTAGCCTGGAAATAATCACCCTGCGACGGTTGGATAGTACCCAATCCAGGACCGCCACGCTGCACGTTGACGATAACACCCGGAATCTCGGCACCCGCCATATAGGAAATACCCTCCTGCATCAATGCCACACCCGGACTGGACGAAGTAGTAAGCACACGCTTACCGGCACCCGCGGCACCATAAACCATATTAATGGCAGCCACCTCACTCTCAGCCTGGAGCACCACCATACCAGAAGTCTCCCAAGGTTTGAGCAAAGCCAAAGTCTCTATAATCTCACTCTGTGGAGTAATCGGATAGCCAAAGAAACCATCCGCACCACATCTGATGCAGGCATGAGCAATCGCCTCATTACCCTTCATCAAAGTTATTTCACGTTTCTGTTGTTCAGCCATTATTCATTCTCCTTCTTACGATACACGGTAATACATCCATCAGGGCATACGATGGCGCACGAAGTGCAGCCCACGCATGCATCCGGCACAGCCGCTTCCACATAGCGATAACCATGCACATTTACTTTTTTCTCGGCTAATGCAATGACATGTTGAGGACAAGCCACTACACAGAGCGCGCATCCCTTGCAGCGCCCTGTATCGACTACAATAGCCCCTTTAATCTTACTCATATTCTATTTCTTACTAATTATCTTTACGCTTGGAGTAAACCAAAACTGCCGTTGTCCAAATGTCGGTTGTTATGGATTGTAGTAGTCCTTGCAATAGAAGCTCATGATATCATCCAGCATTTCCTTGGCAGCCACGGCAGGGCTATCCGGATCGAGCGCAATGGCCTCCAGATAACAGTCGATGGCACGCTTAAAATCGCCTTGCTTGCGCCAGGCATTACCTTGCTGAAAATAATCTTCTGCTGTCATTTACTCTGTTCATTTTTAAGTTTTACGCTGCGAAAGTACTAAATTTCAGCTAAGAAAAAGAATAAAAGCGTAAGATTTAAACTATATTAATGTTGATTTTCTTAAAAAATGCGCACACTACTTTTTAGTGTGCAATTTTTCAAGAATAATATCCGATATTTCTACATTTTATTTTGTAGATTACATACAGTACGATGCCACGCAAAATGAGATAGATGATGAAAGCTAACCACAGGGCATGATTGCCCATCAGCGGATGCAGGATGAAAAATAGAGCGAAGAAGGAAGCAGAAGCGATGGCAGTAGAACAGAGCATCGACTTCGACTGGGTAATGCCCACAAAGATGCCATCGAAGACAAAGGCCGCCATTCCTGCCAAGGGTATCAGAACCGCCCACCAGAAATAATCGCCCGCAGCCGTTATCACCCGCTCATCATCCGTCAGGAGCGCTAAGAAGTTTTCTCCCCCTGTCATATATAATAAGGTGAACCCCGCAGCCACCGCTAATCCGAAGCCCATCGTCCTCCTCACCACTTCCCGAAAGGCCACCATGTTCTTAGCCCCGTAATACTTGCCACTCAGGGCTTCAGCAGCATAGGCAAAACCATCCATGAAGTAGGAAAAGATGGTGAAGAGCGTCATCAGCAGGGTGTTCACCGCCAATACCAAGGTACTCTCCCTGGAACCAGCAGCCGTGAAGAAGAGGTTGACAGCCACCAGACACACCGTACGGAGAAAGATGTCCCTGTTGAGCGAGAAAAACCGTTTGAGAGGTTCCGCAGCTAAGAGATGCTGGCGGAAATCATACTTGCCCAACCGACGATAATGAAGACGGAAAAGCAGACACGCCATGAGAAAGCCCCACCATTGGGCGATGACCGTACCGAGCGCCACGCCCTCCACCGTCATCTTGCCCACGAAGACCAGCAGCAGAGAAGCGATGATATTCACCACATTCTGCGTCAGCGAAACCATCATCGGAATACGGGTATTCTGCATACCGATAAACCATCCCGTGAACCCATACAGCCCCAATACGGCAGGAGCGCCCCAGATGCAGACATAGCAGTATCTACGGGCAAGCTCCACCACATCAGCCTCCGGCGACATCGCCCAGAGGCCACCCCCTATGAGCCATTTCTGGAGCACGAAGAACAGCAGACCAATCCCCACACCGATGCCTAAAGAGCGCACCAAGAGCCTCATCACCTCCGCCAAGTCTCTCCTGCCCAACGCCTGTGAAGTCATCCCGCTCGTCCCCATTCTCAGGAAGCCGAACAACCAGTAGATAACATTGAAGAGCATCGACCCCACAGCAATGGCACCGATATAAGCCGCATCACCGATATGTCCGACAATAGCGACATCCACCAAACCCAAAAGCGGCACCGTGATATTAGAAATGATCGACGGTACCGCTAATTGTAATATTCGTTTATTCACACGTTCTATATTTCGCAGCTTGCTCCTCAATATAAGCAGCATCGCTGAAGTAGTCGATACGCATAGCCTTGCGCACCTCATCCATTGTCTGCGCAGCAAATTCACGCGCATCCTCACTACCCTTCTTCAGGATATTGAACACCTCAGGAATATCCTGCTCAAACTCATGACGGCGGGCACGGATAGGGTCGAGCATCTTGTTGAGCACACTGTTCAAGAACTTCTTGCAAGTACCATCACCGATACCACCCTTCACATACTGCTCCTTCAGTTCATCGAGAGATTTGAATTCAGGCCAGAACTCAGCGAAATCCTCATCAGTAGAGAAAGCCTCCATGTAGGTGAACACGGCATTGCCCTCCAAGTGTCCAGGCTCCTCCATGCTCATGCGAGGCTCACCATTCGACATCTTCTTCACCTTCTTCCAAACAGTTTTCTCGTCATCGCTCAGATAGATGCAGTTGCCCAAGCTCTTGCTCATCTTCTCCTTACCGTCGGTACCAGGAAGGCGACGGCAAACAGCATTCTCAGGGAGCAGGATCTCAGGTTCCACCAATACAGGCGCATAGATCTGATTGAATCGGCGCACCAGCTCACGGGTCACCTCCAGCATAGGCTCCTGGTCCTCACCGGCAGGAACGGTAGTAGCCTTGAATGCAGTAATATCCGCAGCCTGGCTCACAGGATAGCAGAAGAAGCCCAATGGGATATTAGCCTCGAAGTTACGCATCTTGATTTCCGTCTTCACGGTAGGATTTCTCTGCACACGAGATACAGAGATAAGGTTCATCAAGTAGGTAGTCAACTCAGCCAATTCCGGAATCATACTCTGGATATAGAGCGTACATTTCTGCGGATCAAGACCAGCAGAAAGGTAGTCGAGAGCCACCTCAGTGATATTCTGTCGAATCTTCTCAGGATTATCAGCGTTGTCAGTCAGCGCCTGAACATCAGCCATGAACACAAACATTTTGTCGAAGTCGCCAGCATTCTGCAGCTGCACACGTCGCTGAAGCGAACCGATATAATGACCCAAGTGAAGTTTACCAGTAGGACGGTCTCCCGTCAATATAATCTTTCCCATTTACTTACAATTTATTATTTTTAGCTGCAAAGGTACGGTTATTTAATCAAAAAACAAAATTTTTTCTATCTTTTTTCATTTACCCTATCACCCAATCCTCTATATTCCCTTTGAAGAGTCGAAGTTGATACCAACTTTCGTTATAGTTTTGAAGAAATCCACACGAAAAATTATCTGTAACTACTCAGCACCCCTATTGAAAACTTTGAATAGAAAAGCCTTGAAATACGAAAGCGGCTTCGATAGTCAATGAAGCCTATTTCGTAGAGCAATGAAA
>USJD01000076.1 GCA_900554835.1 uncultured Prevotella sp.
CACAGCTCGACACGAAGAACTTGAATGTATATATCAATGGTGCACAAATCTTGAAAGATGTAAATGTAAGTATTCCTAAGGGAAAGATTACTTGCATCATCGGTCCTTCCGGCTGCGGCAAGTCTACGCTTCTCCGTACCTTCAACCGATTGAACGACCGCGTGGAAGGTTTGAAGATGAATGGAGAGGTGAATCTCGGAGACAACAACATTCTTGAGGCCAGCAGCAGCAAACTCTCTGAAGTGCGCCGCAACATCGGTCTTGTTCCTCAGCGTCCATGCCCTCTCCCTATGAGCATCTACGACAATGTGGCTTACGGTTGCCGCATCCATGGTATCCGCAACAAGAAGAAGTTGGACAGCATCGTAGAGCATTATCTCAAGGCAGTAGGTCTCTGGGAGGAAGTGAAGGATAGACTGAAGAGTCCGGCTTCCAAGTTGAGCGGCGGTCAGCAGCAGCGCCTCTGCCTGGCACGCAGTCTTGCCGTAGAGCCAAGTTATCTGCTTGCAGATGAGAGTACTTCCGCCCTCGACCCTATCAGCAGCAAGAAGGTGGAGCAGCTCTTCACCGAACTGAAGAAGGATTACAGCATCGTGATGGTAACCCACACCCTTCGCCAGGCTCTCCGTATCGCCGACCACGTCATCTTCATGTATCTGGGTGAGGTGATTGAAGAAGGAAGCGCTGAGGAAGTGTTCCATCATCCTAAGCACGAACTGACACAGGAATATCTCAACGGCGCTTTCAGTTAAGTGAAACGGCACATTCAGCTAAAAAGAAAATAACAACATAAAATTTGAAAGAATATGGCACAGATTATTGTAAACGACGAAAAGCAGGAAGTAACACTTCCTCTCACTTTGGCAGAACTGATAAAAATCAATAAAGTGTTCCAGCCAGAGATGGTAACCATTCAGGTAAACGAGGATTTCGTAGAAAGAGAAGACTACGAGAAAATACAACTGAAAGAAGGTGACCGTGTAGATTTCCTATATTTCATGGGAGGAGGCGCTTGCTAATTTCAACAGAATCTCTGTCTTCAAGCAGGAATCAACTGCATACAAGATAGCAAGAAAATACATTCTTAAAGAGAAAAAACGATTAAAAGTAGCATTTTTTAAGAAGTAAGACAGAAATTCAGTACAATAAAATGCTTATTAAATAGTTTAATATATTAGATTACGTTGTCGTTAATGTGCGTATTCTGTATCGTTAACGCATTTAATAAGTGATAGTATTCATCCGTAAAAGAAAAACAGTGTAAGATGATAGAATTAAGTGAAGAACAAATAGAGAGATATAGCCGACATATCCTGCTTCAGGATGTAGGACTCGAGGGACAGGAAAAGCTCCTCAATGCCAAAGTTCTGATTATCGGTGCAGGAGGTTTAGGCTCACCAGTAGCTCTTTATCTGGCTGCAGCCGGAGTGGGACATATTGGTATCGTAGATGCAGACGTTGTTGATTTGAGCAACCTGCAACGACAGGTCATTCATCAGACCAAGAATTTGGGAAGACCTAAGGTGGAGAGTGCAAAGGAGAAGATGATAGCCATCAATCCTGACGTAGAGGTAACTACCTATCATGATTTCCTTGATTCCCACAATGCAGAGGAAATCATCCAGCCTTGGGATTTCATCATCGATGGAACAGATAATTTCCCTGTAAAATTCCTCATCAATGATGCTTGTGTTCGCTTAGGTAAGGCTTTCTCTCATGGCGGTATTCTCCGCTTCCAGGGTCAGACCTTTACACATCTACCAGGAACAGCATGTTATCGTTGTTTCTTCAAGGAGCCACCTCCAGCAGGCGCCGTTCCTACCTGTAGTCAGGCAGGAGTTTTAGGAGCCATTGCCGGTATGTTAGGAACCATTCAGGCTGCAGAAGCATTGAAATATTTCCTGGGCGTAGGCGATCTCCTGACAGACAGACTGCTCACATTCGATGCCAAGACGATGAACTTCCGTACCATCAATGTGAAGAAACGTGCTTCATGTGAAATTTGTGGTGATCATCCAACTATCGACCACCTCATTGACTACGAGCAGGCCGCCTGTGACTTGAAGAAGCACTAATCATATATTAGTGTAAAGTGTAAATAGATAAAGACTCGCTATAGCTTATGAAAATTGACGACAACGTAATCAAAGTTATTTTAGAGCAGGCGAAGAAGGATGCCCCAATAGAAAGTTGCGGATTGCTTTTAGGCAAAGATGATCACGTGACAGAAAGCTATTGGATGGAGAATATCGACCACAGTGAAGAGCATTTTTCCTTTTCACCCAAAGACCAGTTTGCCGCATTGAAATATGCACGAAGCAAGGAACTTAAGATTCTTGCCAACTGGCACAGTCATCCTGCATCACCTTCCCGTCCTTCAGAAGAGGATTTAAGATTGGCCAACGATCCCAATATCCGTTATGCCATTCTTTCATTGCAAAATGGTAAAGTTCATCTCAATTCATTCAAAGTTCTGAATGGAAAAGTGGTGGATAAAGAAGAACATTACAGTGAAGATTAAATTTCACCAAAAGATAGTGAAGATTGATATTCACTCACAATAAACGATACAAAAACATGTATAGAATACCTTCTACATTAAAGGGGGATCTGGATTATACCCAGTCGCTCATCGACCAGTTTAAGGCTGGCGAGATACAGGCAGGACAATTGAAATCCAACCGCGTTCCTATGGGAATCTACGAACAGCGAAAGAACCAACATTATATGTTGCGACTTCGTTGTGCCGGTGGATTGGTCACTCCTGAACAGCTCGCCAAGATTGCCTTCGTGGGTCATCAGCTATCCACTTCGCATCTCCACGTTACCACCCGTCAGGAAATCCAAATCCACAATGTTGATATCGAGGATGCAGTTCCTGCGCTGAGAAAATTGGAGAAAGTTGGAATATCCAGCGCTGGTGGCGGAGGAAATACGGTTCGCAATATGATGGTGGACGATCGGAGTGGCTTGACTGCCGAAGAGGAATTCGATGTATATCCTTATGTAGAGGAATTGACATCCCGTCTCATCGCAGAAAAGGATTCATTTACGATGCCCCGCAAATATAAAGTGGCTATAGACACCAGTGTAGATACCGCTAACTACTCATATATTGCAGACTTGGGACTACAAGCACGAATCAAGGATGGCAAGAGAGGATTCAGAGTACTGATAGCTGGTAGCGCTGCAAGCAATGCCCATACCGGATGGGAAGTTTTTGACTTCCTTCCGGAAAAGGACCTTTACCGTGCTGCTAAAGCATTGAAAAACTGGTTCCACAAATATGGCAACCGCCGCAACCGCCACAAGGCCCGTATGAGATACGTATTCTACAAATACGGAACCGAAGAGGCTAAACGCTTGTATCTGGAAGAGTTTGAAGCACTCAAGAAAGATTCTTCCATCGATTTTGAAGCGCCAGCACTTCCTCTCGAACATCACAAACCATCCTTTTCTCCATTAAGCGAGAAGGAAGATAAGAATGCAAGTACTTACTTTGACCGTGAGGCTTTCGAAACCTGGAAGCGCCGTTATGCCCACAAGCAAACCAATGCGGAAGGTCTGAAGGAGAATCTCTGGTATGCTTACATTCCGCTTCGTCACGGCAATAATTCCACCGATTTCTTTGCAGAAGTAGCTGAATATCTTGGAAATTATGGCAACGATGTGATCCGCTTCACCAAGAAGGAACAAATTCAGGTGAGAAATATCCCAGAAGAATATCTTCCAGATATTTATGCCTTCTTCAAGAAATTAGGCGTATATCAGGTAGATTATCCCGTAGTTGTCACCAATCTCACATGCTGTACTGGTGCAGACACTTGCCGACTCGGCATCTGCTTACCTAAGGGTGCAATTGATGCTATTGCCAAGAAACTCCTCAGCAGTGACTTGAATCTGGATGCCATCCCTGACTTCGAACTTCGAATGAACGGATGTACCAATATCTGTGCATTGGCAACCTGGGGCGACCTGGGATTCAGCGGACGCGTGGGACGTGTAGGAGATGATCCATATCCAGCCTATACGGTCTGGTTGCCAGTCAAAGGCAAACATGAGTTAGACCTCCAACAGGGTTATATCGCAGCCAAGAAGATTCCAGCCTTTGTAGAAGATTATCTGAAAGATGTCATCCAGGAGCAACCCAACTATGCTGACTACTACGATTATGTGGCAAAGCGTGGTGCTGCCTTTATCAAGGAGCTGATAGCCAAGTACAAGGAAATAGCTCCGTTTACAGAAGAACCGGATACCTTTTATGATTTCGGCGACGACGAAAAGTTCTCTCTCATCAAATATGGTAAAGCAGAATGCTCAGCCGGACTGTTTGATATCATCGAGATCGACCAGGATAACATCAGGGAGAAACGTAAGGAAGTAGATCAACTTCTTCAGGACAAGACTCTCAAAGAATCCACAGCCGCAAATCAGGAACAGACAAACAAGGTAGAAAAACTGCTCCACGACATTGTATTCTCTGAGAATCGAATGCTTCTCGTCACCCGTGGTTTGGATCCACGCACAGATGAGGATGTATATCTGGGATTTGAGAAGGAATTCATCGGAGCCGGCATCATCCCGCAGAAATTCAAGATATTGACCGATAAGGCAAGAAACAACGAATCCTTGATAGAGAACAAACCTCTTATCGATGAACTCGCTGACTTGCTCAACGATCTCTATCAGAACATGGATGATTCGCTTCAGTTCAAGCTCCCAGCTGCTCAAAGTTCCGCAGTTCTCACAGATACAAAAGAAAAATCTGCGTCATCTGCGAAATCTGTGGGACAAGAAAATGCAACCAAAACAGAAGCGGAAAAATCTGTGTCATCTGTGAAATCTGTGGGACAAGAGAATGCAAGCGAGAAACCACAAGAAAAATCTGCGGGAGATACAAGCAGCGTTCCTGATGTAAAGAAAGACTTCCGAGGCGTGATGTGTCCGATGAACTTTGTAAAGACAAAGATCGCTCTCACCCCAATGCAGAGTGGACAGATACTGGAGATTCTTCTCGACGATGGAGCACCTATCGAAAACGTTCCTGGCAGCGTGAAAGGCGAAGGCCACACCATACTCTCTACTGAAAAGATAGAGAACTACTGGAAAGTATTGATTAGGAAAAAGTAGAAATTCATTAATCTATGTCAATATGGACTATCTTCCTATAACGATTAAAATCGTCTCCGCCAACATACTCATCGTTGGCGGAGGGAAGGTAGCGACCCACAAGGCTCAGATTCTCGCCCGCTTCACCACTCACGCAACGGTTGTTGCACCAGAGATAACAGATGAGCTGAAGGCACTACCCTTCCATATCAAAGAGAAAACTTTCGAAGCTGCAGATCTGGATGGAGTACAACTCCTCTTTGTATGTACAGGAGATCATGAGTTGAACCACCATATCAAAAAACTTGCAGCAGAACGGCATATTCTGACCAGCGTTTGCGATGACCCGGCACAATGTGATTTCATTTCCCCCGCCATCTATCGCGATGACAACCTCACCATTGCCGTTGGAAGTGATTCCAGGGATGTAAAAAGAAGCATCCGAGTAAGAAACAGAATAAAAGAATTGATAGAAAATGGTACATTACAAATCGATTGACCAAAGCCAGTTCGCTGAAGGAACCGACATCAAGGAGCAGGAGAAAGTCTTCGATGATTTTCTACAAGAATCACTCTTGGAAATACAGGGAAGTCATATCAACAATCATTCCCCCATTCCTTATATCTTCCTGAAAACGTGCAACCGCAGCGAAATATACTACGGTAAAGGCGAAGTCCCCGATGAGGTAGCGCGCCATCTCTTCCGTGTGGTAGCAGGATTGGAATCTGCCATCATTGGAGAAAGAGCCGTTCAGGGACAGGTGAAAGAAGCTTATTATACAGCCAAGGACCAGCGCCCATTGACAGCCGAACTCCATCGACTTTTCCAAAGCGCATTGCAGGTAGGCAAGCGGGTACGCAATGAAACTGAGATTTCGCATGGTGCCGTATCACACAGTCTCGCAGCCTTGGAGATTATTGAGGATGGCAATATTGATTTAAAAAATGCCCGAATCACCATCATCGGTGTCAACAAACTGACCGCCGACATTCTGAAGTTCCTACAGAACAAAGGAGCTAAGATGGTGTTCCTCGCCAACCGCAGCCAGATTAAGGCACATTATCTTGCCGATCCCCTTGGCATCAAGGTATATACCTTGGATGAGAAACAGGAGTTCCTGTCACAGACCAATATCCTCATCAGCGCCACATCAGCTCCTCATCTCATCATCCACAAGGAAGACATCCCAGAGCAGAAATCCCTGCTCGCTATTGATCTCGCATTCCCTCGTGATATCGATTCACGCCTTAGCGAACTCCCAAACGTTCAGCTCTACAACATCAGAGACGTAGAAAGGAAAGTGCGTGAGAACATCGAAGTGAGAGGAGCCGAGGTAGAGAAAGCCGAAGCCATCATCGAAGAAGAAATTCAGGAGATGCAGGAGGCTCTAGAAAGAAGAAAGAAATTTTTAGAAGTGAAGAATGAAGAACGAAGAGTGAAGAAACAACGTTCGACGGACGAAGTGAAAGTCAATTCAATTGCTTAAAGTCAGTTGTCATCATCTCAAACATCTTTACTTCCTTTTCATTTTATTCATAAACATAACCGACATTTTTAAAGATGAATAAAAAGATTAGAGTCATTGCAAGAAGCAGCCGACTCTCCCGGCTGCAAGTTGAGGAAGTGTTCAAGAACTTCCCAGAACTCGCCTACGAGATTAAATATTTGGAATCTTACGGTGACAAGAACCAGCAGATTTCACTATTAAACGGTGAAGCTCCTGCTGATATTTTCACGAGAGAGCTTGACGATGCCATCCGCCAAGGAGATGCAGACATCGCCATTCATTCTGCGAAAGACTTGCCTTATCCTCTGCCTGAGGACATGGAGGTCATCGCCTTATTTCCTGCCTTCGATACGACCGATTCGCTCGTTAGCAGAGACCACAAGAAACTGGCAGAACTCCCTGCTGGCAGTATCATCGGAACCAGTAGTCCACTTCGCAAGAAAGGTTTAAACGAATTACGTCCCGACCTGACTATCAAAGGGATACGCGGTTGCATTGAAGATAGAGTACAACAGGTAAAAGACGGAAAATATGATGCCGCCATCGTAGCTACTTGTGCATTAAAGCGATTGGGAATGGAGGATGAAATCGCCGAAGTGCTCCCTTTCCCAACCCATCCTCTTCAAGGTTTCCTTGCCATCACAGCAAAGAAAGTGAAGAGTAATTCTTCGCTTCTCACTCTTCGTTCTTCCCTTAAGAATCTCTTGAATTCGCAAGGCACCGTATCCTTGGTAGGTTTCGGTCCTGGTGACCCAGAGCTGTTGACCATCAAGGCAGCAAAAGCCATTGAAGCCGCCGACATCATCTTTTATGATGACTTGATTGACGAGACTTATCTCAATGATAAAAAGGCAGAAAAAGTATATGTAGGAAAGAGAGCTGGATATCATCATAAAGAGCAGTCTGAGATCAATCGCCTTCTGCTTGATGCAGCCAGAAAGGGCAAGAATGTAGTTCGCCTGAAAGGTGGAGACCCAATGATATTTGCTCATGGAAGCGAGGAAATCGAATTCTTAGAGAGTAATCTCATTCAGGTAAATGTCATCCCGGGCATTACCACAGCCTCGGCTCTTGCCGCATCTCAAAAGATCAGTCTCACCCATCGGGATTTCTCATCCAGCGTGGCATTGGTAAGCGGACATACCCCACAACCAGTCACTCCTGATGCAGAAACTTTGGTGTATTACATGGGTGCTAAACAGTTGCAGGCTATCGCTACCCAACTCATCGACGAAGAGGGTTGGGCTTTCAATACCCCGGTTCTCCTCACCTACAATGTGAGCCGTCAGGACGAACAGACCTTTGAGACTACGCTTTGGGAACTCAGAAACGGAGAGAAAAAAGATCTCCCTACTCCTCTCATCGCCCTCATCGGTAACGTGGCTGGACTGAAGCATCATCAAGCTTCAGACATCAAGCCAACACTCTACACGGGCACATTGCCTGACATAAAGAAACGAAATGCCGACTACACATATACCCCGCTGATAGAAATCTATAATAGCTCTATTTTTAATTTACGAGACGCATTATATGATGAAGAAAACTATAAGTATTACAAAGGAAAAGGTTTAGATTGGGATGACGATGATGAAAAGAAGCCGAAATATGTAGTCTTTACAAGTCAACATAGCATATCATCAACAATAGAATGCATACCTGAATTACTCGAGGAGCAAGAAAATTATATATTTATTTCCATTGGGGATACCACGACTGAAGCTTTGCATAATGCAGGCATCAAAGATGTGATACAGGTAGAGGAAGACAATCGCTTCGGAATCATAAAATGGTTCGAAAAAGAGAAAGAGAAATACGATGAAGCCAAAGCACGATACGAGGATATTATCTATCCTCATTCCTCATTGTCACCAGAAGACATTCCTCTGGCATTGCAAGAATTGGGATTTTGCGTAAAGAGCTTCGTCGCTTACAAAAACGTGATGCCGGAGCATCCTCGCCTTGTGAATCTCAATCACTTCAAGCGGATTGTCTTCACATCGCCTTCCACTATCGACAACTTCATCGAGTTGTATGGTAAATTGCCAGAGAATACTGAGTTCATCACCCGTGGTCCTATCACTCAGAAACATCTGGAAGAAGTATTGGAAGCGCAGAACAATAGTAAGTGAAGAACGAAATTCAACATTCAACATTCAACATTTAACATTATACCCCCCCGACATAGATTATGAAAAGATTTAGAGATTTTAGAAAAGACCAGGCTACTCGCGACAAGTATGCCGACGTCTCATTGAGTGCCGCAGACTTCATCTACCCTTACTTCGTAGTAGAGGGAGAGAACCAAAAGGAAGAGATATCCACCATGCCGGGCGTCTATCGCTTCAGCATAGATACTCTTCTCAAGGATATCAAAGAAATCAAGGACCTCGGTATCAACAAGGTGCTCCTCTTCGGAGTGATTCCTGATGAACAGAAAGATGAACGAGGCAGTGCTGCCTATGCCGATGATGCACTCATCGCCAGAGCAGTGAAGGCCATCAAAGCAGAGTTTGACAAGGACATCATCGTCTTCACCGACGTCTGCCTCTGCGAATATACCAATCACGGACATTGCGGTCTTCTGCATCATCACGATGTAGATAATGATTCCACCCTCCCATTGCTTGCTGAAGAAGCTTATGTTCATGCCAAGGCTGGTGCTGATTTCGTAGCCCCATCAGCCATGATGGACGGACAGGTGGAAGCCATCAAGAAGAGGCTTAAAGAAGGAGGTCTCGATAAACAGTGTAAGGTTCTCGCATACTCTGCCAAATACGCCTCTGCCTTCTATGGACCATTCCGTGATGCAGCAGATTCTGCCCCGAGCTTTGGAGACAGAAAGAGTTATCAGATGGACTTCCGCACCCACGATCAGGGTCTTGAAGAGATTGCAGCCGACATAGAGGAAGGGGCAGACTGGACGATGGTAAAACCAGCGATGCCTTATCTCGACATGATCGCCAGAGGTGTAGAGAAGTTCCCAAACATTCCAATGGTAGCTTATCAGGTGAGCGGCGAATACTCCATGCTCAAGGCAGCAGCCAAACTCGGTTATCTGGACGAGAGCCGCGTGGCATTCGAGAGCCTCATCGCCATCAAGCGAGCAGGCGCACAATACATCATCACTTATTATGCCAAGGAGATTATCGAAAAGGCAGAAGAGTGGAATATCAAAATAGGTTAAGAGCAATTTCCATTCAGTAAATACAAAACATTTAACACTAAACATTACTGAAATATGAACGAAAGAATCAAATCTGCCGCCGCTTTTGAGGAGGCAAAACAGATAATTCCTGGTGGAGTCAACTCGCCAGTGAGAGCATTGAAGAGCGTGGGAACAACCCCACTCTTCGTGCGTGATGCCAAAGGTCCCTACATCTACGATATTGATGACAACAAATTTATCGACTTCTGTATGTCATGGGGCGTATTCATCTTGGGTCATAACAATGATAAGGTAAGCAAGGCTGCATCCGATGCCATCTTCCACGGAAGCAGTTTTGGAATCCCGACTCTTGCAGAAACCACCTTGGCAGAGAAGGTAAGAGAGTCATTTCCTTCTATGGAACGACTTCGCTTCGTCAACAGCGGAACCGAGGCTACGATGTCAGCCATACGTGTGGCACGTGGCTTTACCGGACGAGATATTCTCGTGAAGTTCGAAGGATGCTATCATGGTCATGCCGACCATCTTCTGGTAAGTGCCGGTTCTGCAGTAGCTAAGTTGAACAATGCTTCGTCTGCCGGAGTTCCTGCAGGTTTCACTCAATATACCGTAGTATTACCTTATAATGATACCGAGGCTTTAGAGAAATACTTTGCAGAAAACGGAGACAAAGTTGCAGCGCTCATCATCGAGCCTGTAGCCTGCAATATGGGTGTGGTTCCTCCTACCCGTGAGTTTATTGAAGCAACTCGCAAGGTAACCCAAGAGCATGGAGCCATTCTGATATTCGATGAAGTCATCACCGGTTTCCGTCTTTCATACGGCGGAGCACAGAAGCGATTCGGAATCACACCGGATATGACTACTGTAGGAAAGATTGTGGGTGGCGGATTCCCTGCCGCAGCCTTCGGAGGTAGAGCGGATATCATGAGCGTATTAGCCCCAGAAGGTCCTGTTTATCAGGCAGGTACTTTGAGTGGAAATCCTGTGGCAATGGCTGCCGGATATGAAACTTTGAAGCAGTTGGGCGAACCGGGCGTTTATGAACTTTTAGAAGAACGGAGCAACCGTTTCCTCTCCCGTCTTGCGAAGATAGTAGAAGGCAAGGGCATCCAGGTGAACCACGTGGGCACGATGTTCACGATGTTCTTCAACGACCAGCCTGTCCGCAATTTCCAGGACACGAAGAAGAGCGACCAGGAACGTTTCGCCCGCTACTTCCGCAATATGTTGGATCGAGGCATCTACGTGAGTCCATCGCAGTTTGAGGGCAATTTCATCTCCCTCTGCCATACCGATGAGATTCTCGACTACGTATTGAAGTCGATAGAAGAAAGTATCGAGTAAACACATATAACAAAAAAGTAAAGTCACAATACTCGGCTCTATCTGCCGTGTATTGTGACTTTTTTCAGAAACACCTCAATGTTTTTGGTTTGGAAATACATCAAAATAACAGATTTTTGGTTTAGAAATGCATCAAAATGACGGATTTTTTGGTTTGGAAATGCTTATTTCTTGCTTGATTTGTTTGGGTTCTTGAAAATAAGTTGTATCTTTGCGGCATATTTTAAATGCATTTGATTTCTGAAAGCAATCTTTCAATATGATCATTTGAATAAGACATAAACAAATATTTAAAGATAAACGTATGTTTGAAAGAATCGCCATCAAATATCTTCGCCAATGGGCGAAAAAGGAAGATCGTAAACCGCTGGTTTTGCGAGGGGCTCGACAGGTGGGTAAGACAACATTGGTAAAGTTGTTTGCCAAGGAGTTTGATACCTATATTTATATGAACCTAGAGGAGAAGGAATATGCTGAGCTGTTTGCTGCAGACTATTCTTTCGAAGATTTATTAGCTGGAATTTATCTCAAAGCTAATGAACCGATGGATTTCGGAAAACGTACCTTGATTTTTATCGACGAGATACAAAATGAACCGAAGGCTGTGCAAACCTTGCGCTACTTCTATGAGAATCATCCTGAAATCTATGTGATTGCAGCGGGTTCTTTGCTGGAAAGTCTGATGGGCAGACATATCTCTTTCCCTGTTGGCCGTGTAGAATATATGGCTTTGCATCCATGTACTTTCGTAGAGTTTCTTCGTGCCATGGGGCAGAAACTGATGGCTGACAGTATAGAAAACATGTCCTTGCCAGCTTCTTTGCATTCTTCGGTCATGGAGTGGTTCAAGAAGTACATGATTGTGGGAGGTCTGCCGGAGGCTGTAGCCAATTATGCCAAGTATCAGGATATTGTCAGGCTGAATGAGGTGTTTAATGCGCTACTTTCAGGCTATCGGGATGATGTGGAAAAATACGCCAGCAAACCCAAGGAGCAAGATGCTATCCGATACATTTTGAACTATGGCTGGACATTTGCTGCACACCGAATCCAGTTTTCCAAATTCACTGGTTCTTCTTTTAAGGCGGCAGACACAGGCAATGCTTTCCGGATATTGGAGAAAACGCTTTTATTGGAGTTGGTATATCCTCAAACAACAGCGTCATTTCCGATTTTGCCCGACTTGAAGAAAAGTCCTAAGTTGTTATGGATAGATACGGGCTTGGTGAATTATGTTGCAGGCATACAAGAAGACCTGCTTTTCAGCAAAGACACCGATGAACTTTGGAATGGTGACATAGCAGAGCATATTGTAGGTCAGGAATTGTTAGGCTCAACGTTTATGTTTGGCGAGAAAAGATTGTTTTGGGTACGTGAAGCCAAGAACTCTCAGGCAGAAATCGACTTTCTGATAAGATACAAGTCGCACCTGATTCCGATAGAAGTAAAGACCGGTAGCAATGCCAAACTCCGTTCCTTGCATCTCTTTATGGATGAATCGAAAGAGAAGGTGGCGCTGCGTCTCTGGAATGGTCCGATGACCTCGGATACCGTTACGACTCAGAAAGGTAAGTCTTTCACTTTATATAATATTCCGCTATATTATACCGGTTATCTGGAAATATTCCTGGATAGAATAAGCAATACCATCTGAGACCGATGAACTTGTTACAGCCGCAGCACAGTTGAAACTACACCTGTGCTGCGGAAATCAAAAGTAAGCATTCCGGTTGCTGGTTGCATAATTACCATTTTTATAAGAATACCCAACAAATTATGCGTTATATTTTTGTTAAAATTAGAAGTTTTTCCTTTTTTCTTGCATCATTAAGATAAAAAGCGTATATTTGCAGCAGATTAAAAACGCAAGCTTATGAAGGAGAAAAGATATACATTGCCAGAAGAGCAGAAAGATGCAGCTTTCGTAGCAGAGTCAGCACCAGCCTATCGCGGAAATGCCGCCATGGTACTTCCCGAGGATGAATGTGCAGAAGAAGATATTGACTGGAACAAGATTCCGGTTGGCTGGCATCCGGCTAATGAAGAAGAAGCCGTGGCTAGAATTGAAGCTATTGAGGAAGAGTATGAAAGGACAGGCAACGCTACAGATTTTGATGATTTTATAGAAGAACTTAAATCTGAAGGATTATGGCTCATATAAATTATCTATTGCTACGACGAAACCAACGACCTCGTCATTTTCGTAGATTTATGGGATATGAGAAGAAGCCCCAGATATCTGATCAGACAATTTAAAAGAAAACTATAAAGGAAAAAGCCCATGAAAGAGAAAAGATATACATTGCCAGAAGAGCAGCCGATTCCAGTTGGCTGGTATCCGGCTAATGAAGAAGAAGCCATGGCTAGGATTGAAGCTATTGAAGCGGAATATGAAAGGACAGGTGTTAGCTATAATGAAGAAGAGTTTTTCAATAAACTAAATAAAGAACGAACATGGTCAAATGCAGATGACTTTGAAAGAGAACTAACGGCACAGTACCCGTGGTTAGAAGATTGGAAGCGTTCTATCAGTATAGAAGATTTCAGAAAGAACTGCAAGAATAAACTGAATAAGCTTTTTCCGTAACTTTTCTCCCATTTTCCTTGCACCATTTTTGCAGCGACATACAAATAACAATATAATTTATAGGAGGATAAAATTATGTCAAGACCAATTAGAGAAACGCCAATATTATATGGCAAAGATGCAGAACGCTTTGTTGAAGAAATGAAGCGTGTAGAGAGTTTAACACCTGAACAGCGCAAAGCTAATAGAGAAAAGCTACAAGCTGAAATCTCTGTTCTTGACAAAGAATGGAATTTAACCTATAATGCACTTCGGGGATAAAGATTCTTTCTGATTTTTGCAGGTGGTCAAGAACGAACTGAAGCCCCAAAAGTTCTTAGCCCAGGGCAGTACTCTGGGTACACTAGTAATCAGCAATGCGCCCGGCAAGGGCAAAAGCTTTATATAACATTTTTTGCCACTGATAACCATCCATAAATACTTCGGGATTGGTTTATACGAGTTCCCGAAGTTTACACTCCAGTATTACAGCAGACTCTCTGTGAATCATCAAATCATATAATTCCTGGTCTATCTCTGCATAGGCAAAACCATCACGCAAAGCCTTTAAGCTTGAATAAAATTTTCTGTCTTTGCCTTTCTCATTTTTTACCAATCGCCAAAAGGGTTCATGCTGCAAATGATAATAAGGGTTCTCTATACTACATTTATAAGGATAAGAAAGAGGTATATCCATGGCTAAACCCTCTGCAACTAAAATGCTATCACCTGAATTCTGTTCACCAATATACAATCTCCATAACCTTTTAAACTCCCCAACCAACTCACTTGAAAGAACAATATGATTGTCATTTATGATACCTCGCTTGCAAAGATTTAAAATAGCCAAGAGCAAAAGGGGCTTATGCGGAGCTTTCACACCCCGCATAATCGCCCTTTTCATCTTTTCAAATGCAGACAGATAATAGTCTATATCTTTATTCATTATCAAATAAGATGAGTAACCTTAATTTTCTTCCAATGTTTGCCGATGCCGAGAGACATAGCTTGGGCATCCTTGGTTATCAGTTCACCCTTCTGCAAGCCAGCAATAGCTTGCTTCAGTTCCTGCAGAGCCATGCCACTCACACCAAAAAGATCCTTCAACACTCCATCATTCTGTTGCTGTTGCTTCATAATGAGTGGATATTGGGCATTGGCATAGAAATCAAAAGAAGCTTTCTTAAACGAATCCATATTCTGTGTGGCAAGGATGATGCTCATGCCCTTGTTTCTACCCACAGCTATCAAGTTCTGCAAAGGCTTGTTCTCAAAACCAAGCATATAGTGAGCCTCATCGATGATGGTGAAATGGCGCAGCTCCACCCTGTCCTCATTCTTTGCCTGTGGAGGCAGTTGCTCATAAATATTGTTCAACTTCGATGTCACGAAATATACGATAGCCTTTGCCATAATACCTTCCTTGTCAAACTTTCCTAAGTTGATAATATAGCAACCTTTCACCAAATCCACCTTGTCTTCCTCTGCAAAAATATTGTTAAGTATCAACTGGTTCAAGACTGATTTTACACTATCCATGTCACCCTGTTTCTTCTCAGGCATCAACATCGTATAATGATCAAAAACTTCCTGAAAGGTGATTGGTTTCTGGTTCTTCGCCTTGTAGGCATTGATGATTGCCTCGCTCAGTCTGTTGTCCATCAAAGCACCTATCTTAGCAGAAGATATGGCACAGATGGCATTTGCCAAGGTCGTGGAATACAGGTGGATTTCATTGAGAGGTCTGCCAGTAAAATCCTTGAACGGAGTAAACGGCAAAGGTTTCTCCATCGGATTCAAGATGGCTGAGGAATCGGTCTCAAACTTCGACAGCCAATCGGCATGAGCTGGATCAGAGAACTCTCCCTTATAGTCAAACAACAAAAAGTTGACAGGATAATAAGTATCTGCCGATGCCATTCTGATTTGGTTGATAAGAACAGCCAATAAGTTTGACTTACCCGAACCTGTAGTTCCTGCTATCAATATCTGTGTATTTGGAATTGCAGTACTGTTAATGTCTAAAGCCGCATCCATTCCATCCTCATACTGACCGATATAAAGATTCAACTCAGGAATATCCATCAACGACTTTCCACCTCTCAATGGACAGAAGTGCAGCCATTCATCAATACCTCCTTCTTCCATCAAAATACT
>USJD01000077.1 GCA_900554835.1 uncultured Prevotella sp.
GCTCTCTATCGAATACTCCTGATAGTTCTGGTCCTGATAGCCCTCCAGTCCGGTGATAGCCTCGTAGGCACCACGCAGCTCGATACTCAACTGTTCGCTACCGCGGAAGAGGTTTCTGTTGGTATAGGTGAGCGAAGCCGCAGCACCCAGGTCGCCTGCCGTATTGGTTCCTTCCGGCTGGAAGGAGATGGTAGAAGGCTTGTTGGTACTGATCTGGATATTGCAATCCATCTGCCGGCTGATGCTGTCCCTCTCCATTCCGTTCTCCGTAACCTGGTTGCTGTCAGGGACTTCAGAGAAACTGATGTTGGTATACTTCACCGCCTGCAGACGGGCAAAGTTGTTATAGGTGCGCTGCAAGGCAGCAGCGCTGTAGGGACGGCCTTCTCTAAGGGCAGTAGCATTGAGCAAAACCTGATGGCGCAAGTGAATGCGGTCGCTGTCATTACTCAGATAGTTGATGTTTCTGATTTCATATCGGGGATGATCAACCTCAGGAGCATTACTGTTTGCCTTATACTTCATCAGGTGGAGCGTCAGGGCGATATCCTTCTGTCCCGCAATCGTATCGGCAGAAAACTGGATAAAATCTTTATGAAAGCGGAAATAGCCATCATTGGTCAGAAGGCTGGAGATACGCCTGCGTTCATTATCCAATGTTTCTACCGTAAATCTCATACCCGGCTTAATCTGCTGATTATCGGGGTTATCGAGATGCAGAAGTTGCTGGATATGTTCATCTTCCACTTCATATTTCACCTTACCTATCATAAAAGGTTCTCCGGGATGCAACAGATAGGTAGCATCCAGTTTCTTTCCTTTCTTGGTGGTATAGAGCGACACCCCGGCATGCATGAAGCCCTGGTTCTGCATGGCGGTAAGCAGATCCTGACAGGAGAGCCGCGCCTGCAAAGTATCGTAGATGACAGGCTTCTTGCTGAAAGGATTCTTGAAGAGCGAGAAGAGTTTCGGTTTCTCTTTCTGGCGCACATACTGCTTGAGCGCCCCGGCATTATACCCTGCCGAGTCGCTCTTCACTTCCACCTTATTTAATATATACTCCCCTTCCGGCACCATTTTGCTTGAAGAACAAGATGCTATGAGCAGCGGCAAGGCAAGTAATGAAATCGTTTCTTTTTTCAAAATATCTATCGTTTTTGATATGCAAAGATAATGCAAAACAAATTAAATACAAAATATTTAGCACTTTTTATTTTGAAATGTCTATATTTTATGTTACCTTTGCACACATATAGACAAAAAATAAATGATTAGCAAGAATAAAATAAAGTACATACGTTCGCTCGAACTGAAGAAAAACAGAAATAAAGAAGGAAAGTTCGTGGCAGAAGGTTTCAAGGTGGTAGACGATCTGCTCGCTCTGCAACCTGCCGACCTGATTGTGGCTACCGGCGAATGGCTCCGGGGCAAACACTTCGGGGCTGAAACCGAAGTGATAGAGGTTACTGATGAAGAACTGAAGAAGGTAAGTTTCCTGCAACATCCGCAACAGGTGCTTGCCGTATTCAAACAGGCAACATCAGGAGATTACTCTATTAATACCAGCGAACTGAGTCTGGCGCTCGACGGCGTTCAGGACCCGGGCAACCTGGGCACCATCATCCGCATCGCCGACTGGTTTGGCATCACCCATATCTACTGCAGTCAGGATACTGCCGACGTATACAATCCGAAGGTGGTTCAGGCTACGATGGGCAGCATAGCAAGAGTGAAGGTAGAATATGGCGACCTGCTGGGACTGGTAGAATCACTTCCAGCCGATGTTCCCGTTTACGGAACCCTGCTCGATGGTGACAATATCTATCAGCAAAAGCTCGAAAACCGGGGACTCATCGTGATGGGAAACGAAGGAAAAGGCATTTCGCCTGCCCTTGCCAAGAAGGTGAACCGAAGACTGCTCATCCCGAACTTCCCGGAAGGAAGAGCCACTGCCGACAGTCTGAACGTAGCGATCGCTACAGCCATCACCTGCTCAGAATTCAGAAGAAACTTTTAAAGACCAAAAAGGTCAAAAGTGATTTTTCGGAATAGTTAAACAGCATCAAATCATATAACTATGGAAGTAAATGAATTATTTAAGCAACGCAGTATAACTGCCTGCATGAAAGCATCCTACAATACCGTAACGAGCGATATCCGTTCGCTCGTCAAGCAGACATGGGTTACCCACGTGCCTTTCGCAGTATTGCTGGCAATCGTACTTTACTTTCTCCTCCCCAACAAGTCGCTTCACGATTGGGGAGAAGCGAATCCGATGGCTTCATTCATCCTGCAAACCATCATCTACGCAGCCACCCTCGTGATGGCGGCAGTATCATTCTGGCATCTCCTGCCCCACAAGCAGCTCTGCCCTCAGGGCGAAAAGCGCAAGCCGGGCAGATCGCTGGTCCGCATCCTTCGCCACTTCGGAGGCTTCCTCATGACCTGCTTCCTGGGCATGATGATTGTAGGCATCGCCACCTTTATCGCAGCTGTACCTACCATCATCCTCATCATCGCCCAGCTCTACTCACAGTTGGGTGCACTCCAGGGCGATCCGCTCGGCGTACCGGGCTATTTCACCCCACTCCTCTTCCTGGTGTTCACCATCACCTTCCTGCTCATCATCTGTGCCCTGAGCTGGCTTGGCATTTCACTAGCCTATCAGTTCGGCTCTTACAAGGTGCAAGACGAAGAGAAACAGAGAATGAAGGAAAGCCAGAAGATGGCAACCGCAGAAATTGAAAAATATTAATCGTATTAACATATATAAGAGACATGAAACAGACAAGATTACTCTTCATCGACCGCGATGGAACTCTGATTCAGGAACCAGAGGACGAACAGATTGACAGCTTCGAGAAGCTGGTATTCACCAAGGGCGTATTCCGCAACCTCGCCTTCATTGCCCAGCACACCGACTACGAGCTGGTGATGGTGAGCAACCAGGACGGATTGGGCACCGACTCCTTCCCGGAGAACACCTTCTGGCCAGTACACAACTTCATCATCCAGACCCTGGAGAGCGAAGGCATCCACTTCGCCAAGCAACACATCGACCGCCACTTCCCTGAGGATAACTCACCAATGAGAAAGCCGGGCACAGGCATGCTGACCGAATACATCGATAACCCTGCCTACGATATGGCAAACAGTTATGTGATCGGTGACCGTGAAACCGATGCCCAGCTTGCCGAAAACCTGGGTTGCAAGAGTCTGATTCTCGGAAAAGACGGCATGGACTGGGATAAGATTGCAGAGATTCTCTTTGCCGGCGACCGCATCGCAGAAGTGAAGCGCACCACCAAGGAGACGGATATCTACATCAAGGTAAATCTCGATGGTTCTGGCAAGTGCGATATATCTACAGGATTGGGCTTCTTCGACCACATGCTGGAACAAATTGGTAAGCATGGCATGATGGATCTCACCATACATACCAAGGGAGATCTTGAAGTAGATGAGCACCATACCATCGAAGATACAGGTATAGCCCTCGGTGAATGTCTCCTCCAGGCATTAGGTGATAAAAGAGGAATTGAAAGATATGGCTATTGCCTGCCAATGGACGACTGTCTGTGCCAGGTAGCATTGGATTTCGGAGGTCGCCCATGGCTGATATGGGACGCAGAATTTCATAGAGAGAAAGTTGGCGAAATGCCTACAGAGATGTTTAAGCATTTCTTCAAAAGCTTAAGCGATGCAGCCAAGATGAATCTCAACATCAAGGCTGAGGGTGAAAATGAACACCATAAGATAGAAGGAATCTTCAAAGCGCTTGCCCGCTCACTGAAAATGGCAGTGAAGCGAGACATTTACCACTTCGAACTGCCAAGTTCCAAGGGTATGCTTTAAAGAATTTCTATCACTTGAGTATCATAAGCAAACTGGAAGCCAGCAGGCAGTCGCCTGTTGGCTTTTTCGTATAAGCCAATCTGGTGAGTTACATGAGTAAGATAAACCTGTTTGGCTCCTATGCGCCTTGCCACACGGATAGCATCATCTACCAGCTGATGACTGTGATGAGGCTTCTCAAAGCGCAACGCATTGACTACCAGTACCTCTACTCCATCCAGATAAGTATATTCTTCATCATCCATCGACTTCATATCCGTGATATAGGCAAACTTTCCGAAGCGATAGCCCAAAATAGGCATTTTATCATGCATTACCCTAATTGGCATGTAGGAGATATCCCCTATCTTATATTCACGATGAGGCTCTATGGTATGCAGCGATAATTTGGGAGCACCGGGATAAAGGAGTTCCGGATTAGCAGGAAAACAGTAAGGCATGGTATGGGGCAAGGTGGAAGTAACCAACCCGTCACCATAAACCTGAATATCCCCAAACTTACAGAAACCGCGCAAGTCATCCATTCCTCCTACATGATCATAATGGATATGAGTAATCAGCACCCCATCTAGCTTACGGAAAGGGACACGGAGAAGTTGCATACGGATATCAGGACCAGCATCTATCAGTATCCGGGTATGATCCGTTTCTACCAATACGGCACAGCGAAACCTCTTATCCTTTGGATTCTGGCTTCTGCAGACCTCACAATTACATCCCAAAACAGGAACACCGCTTGATGTTCCTGTTCCCAATAAAGTTATCTTTAATTTATTATTCATGAGACAACTCTTTATTTGATATTTACCTCAGGGTGAATCTCAATGCCAAACTTATGGAAGACATCATCCTGAATAGCCTTACACAATCTGACCACATCCTGTCCCTTAGCACCACCTCTATTTACCAAGACCAAAGCCTGCTTATCATGAACACCAGCAGGACCAAGGCTCTTACCTTTCCATCCACACTGATCAATCATCCATCCTGCAGGGATTTTCTCATGAGATGCATCTATCGTATAATGAGGCATGTTCGGATAAAGCGATGCCAATTCCTCATACTTAGTCTTATCCACGATAGGATTCATAAAGAAACTACCCGCATTGCCCTGAATCTTCGGATCCGGCAATTTAGCATTTCGAATATCCATGATGACCTCTCTCAACTGACTTGCCGTAGGATTAGAGATACCTCTTTCAGCCAAAGAACTGCGGATATTGCCATAGTCAAGGTCTGGAGTAAAGGTCTTTGACAGACGATATACCACACGGGTAACCAAATACTTATCACGCCATTCCTTCTTGAATTTACTCTGGCGATAACTGTACTCGCAATCGGAATTATCAAATTTAACGACCTTACCAGTAGAGAGTTCTACAGCCTCTACCTTATAAATAATATCCTTTGCCTCAACGCCATAAGCACCAATATTCTGCACCGCACTGGCTCCCACCTCACCAGGAATAATCGACAGATTCTCGGCACCATAGTAACCATGCTCAACACAATATGCAACAAAATCATCAAAGACAACGCCGCTTCCGCACTCTACGAAGATTTTCCCCTCTTGAGAAGCAAGAGAGTCCATCGTCTTTTCAGCAGTTACATCTGCAGCAGCAATCCATCCCTCATTCAGGAGTTCCTGCCTATCAATGACACGAATTCCCAAGATGGAAGAGTGGATGACCGTAGCTGGATAATCACCCGTCAAAAGCAGGTTACTACCACTTCCGATAATCAAAACAGGCTGATCCTGCTCTGTAAGTATCTCAGCCACCTTTCTTGCATCCTCTACAGAAGCATATTCCAGAAAGCGACGGCAAGTAGCAGCTATGCCAAAAGTATTGTGAGCCAAGAGGCTATAATCTTTAATATCCTTCATTCTGTATTACATATTAAGTTTGGTAAGCATCCATTTTCCATGAACACGCTTGAAAGTCAATATTGTTTCCATTCCATTTGCAATGCCACGTATCACAAAGATTTTCTGATTGCTCTCAGCATATTTCTGTCCATATATAATATTGTATATCATACCATGAGGCAATTGCGGAGCAAAGGCAGGCCAGGTTTCCGGTTCGATATCACCACTCATGGTACTGAAATCATCATCTGGATCAGGACCAACAAATTTCACAGGATTGTGCAGGTGCTCAGCCTGGAAAGTAGAATCCGTAGCAAACTGACCATAGAACTTCAAGAAACTGGCATTCATGTTGGTGTACATAGGCTTATAATTGATAGAAGTCATCATCCACTCACCATTGATGCGATTGAAGAGGAACTGCTGCACTGTCTTCTTGGCATAGAAAACCTTTTCTATGACCACATGGTCAATAGCAGTATCCTTCACCAGATTCATCTGCTTCTGATTATCAAAAATCAAGGTATAGTAATCCTGATGCATGAAGAAATGCTCCATTTTCCAAGCCCGCTTTTCTATCGATTTTACGAGTTTATCATTGTGATAGACAGGCAATGGGAAATGAATACGTTTCATTTGCAGTTTTCTATTCGCAGCAAAATTAAAGACGAAATCGTCGAAAAGTTCGTCAGCCGCCTTTGGCATCGGAGTCTCCTCGATCAATTTCTCCGTAGAATCGACAGTCTGCGTATCTGCGACAATAGAATCAACAGATGTAGAATCATGCACCTGAGCCGGCTTCTTGTCAGAGCATCCTACAGACGTAAAACAAACGACTGTAAGGACCGCCAGTAGTACTGATAAAAAAGAAAGTTTCTTCATAAACCTATAAATTTCTCAAATTTTCAATGCAAAAGTACAACTTTCTTTTGAGATATTTCATATTTTGAGCGAAAAATGTTATCTTTGCACTCAAAATATATAATTTAAGATTATGTTATTAGAAAAAATAGAAGAACTCTTGAAGGAAGTGAGCACTCTTTCTGCTCAAAACGCAGAAGAAGTAGAGCAGCTCCGACTCAAGTATTTGAGCAAGAAGGGCTCGATAAATGCCCTCATGGCCGACTTCCGCACAGTGCCTGCCGACCAGAAGAAAACAATTGGTGTAAAGATTAATGAGTTGAAGCAAGCTGTTACAGAACGCATCAACGCGCTCAAGGAGCAAATGGAAGAAGCTGATGCATCCAGCGATGATATCGACTTGACACGTACCGCCTACCCTGTAGCTCTCGGTACCCGTCATCCATTGACAGTTGTCAAGAATCAGATTATCGACATTTTCTCTCGCATGGGCTTTACCCTCTATCATGGTCCAGAGGTTGACGATGACAAGCATGTTTTCACCATGCTCAACTTTGCCGCTGATCATCCAGCCCGCGATATGCAGGATACTTTCTTCATTGAACAGAGCGACCCTAACGATGTGACCAAGAACATTCTCCTGCGCAGCCATACGTCTGGTGATGAGGCTCACTATATGGAGACTCACGAGCCACCTATCCGTGTACTTTGCCCTGGTCGTGTATATCGTAACGAGGCCATCAGCGCACGTGCACACTGTTTCTTCCACCAGGTAGAAGGTCTGTATGTTGACAAGAATGTCAGCTTTACCGACTTGAAGCAGGTTCTCCTTACATTTGCTCGCGAGATGTTTGGTGCTGACACCAAGATTCGTCTGCGTCCAAGCTATTTCCCATTCACTGAGCCAAGTGCAGAGATGGATATCTCTTGTAACATCTGTGGTGGTAAGGGATGTAACTTCTGTAAGCATACCGGCTGGGTAGAGATTCTCGGTTGCGGTATGGTTGACCCTCATGATCTTGAGGCTTGCGGCATCGATTCTAATGTTTACACTGGTTATGCATTTGGTATGGGCGTAGAGCGTATTACCAACTTGAAGTATCGTGTAAGCGACCTTCGCCTCTTCTCTGAGAATGATACACGTTTCTTGCGTGAATTCGAATCTGCGAAGTAAATAATACTGATACAAGAAATCCTGTAAGAAGAAAAAGATAGAATCCAGAAGAAAGAAACCTGTGATGATATCCATACAGAAACAAAAGAAATCCGGCAAAAGTTAGGTGAAAACCTACTTTTGCCGGATTTCTTCTTTTATTTTATAGCCGATAAAACAGAATCGGATAATACCGGAAAATCTCTATGATCATATCATACACCCGATTACATGAAATACTTCTTGTATTCATTCTCAAAATTAGGAGTGAATACTTCTTTACCCATATTATCGAGAATTTCTTCCTTTGTCCAGAATCTGCCTCCATCCAGTTCATCCTGACTTGGCTTCACTTCGCCATCATACACACAGCGATGGACATAGACCAGTTCCTTCTCACGCTTACTCTCAAAGACATAATGTCCCATGGATATCGGTTCAAAGTCGGTTATTCCAAGTTCTTCCTTCACCTCGCGGTGCAGAGCCTGATTTACACTCTCGCCCAAATCTACATGTCCACCGCAAGCCGTATCCCACTTGTCCGGTTGAATATCCTTCCAAGCCGGGCGATGCTGGAGAAACAGATCGCCTTTATTATTAAAAAGGTGTAGATGTACCACAGGATGCAATATTTTGCTGCCATCATGAGCATGGCCACGACTGATAGCACCCAAAATATTTCCCATCTCATCTACTACCGGAAACTGTTCGTCTTTATTATCTGTCATTTTCATTACTACTTTAATGCTACTATTTATAGCGTACCATATTCTTCAGAATATCTGAGCATCTGGTGCTCATAGGATTCTGTATAATCGAGCAGAACCTTTGTCACATTACCCTCTTCATCATACTCCAGTTTCATCCATGGATTGATAAATCCCTTATAAGGAGCCAGGTTAAGTTTCTTGTATCGTTCCAAGATCTCATGATGCAACTCCGGATTGAGATTCACAGCATATTTCTCTACTAGAATACGGGCCGCATCAAAATCACCCTCACTCTTGATACGCTGGATTTCAGCCAACAAGTCTGCGAAAGCATGACGGAGAGCAGGATAATCGGTAATCTGAACGTAAGTCTTGCCATCTTTCTTCACCAGTTGTACCGCCTGAGAATAGTGTTCCAAGACCCAATTTGCTATCAACGCACGATTGCGCATGTGAGCTTCCTCTATCTTATCACCCTCCTTGATACGTATCGCCTGTGTCAACAGACCATTCATCAAATAAGAATAATATTGAGCCTTATAAGCCTCATCATCAGGAGTCAATCCCAGCTCTACCAGTTTGTGATCAGCCACATAATACAAGCCAAACAAATCAGCACGAGCCTCCTCGATAGTATTGCCATAAGCCTTGAGAGCATCAGGGTCAACACCAGGAAGCAACTGACCACTACCATGTCCCAGACATTCATGCAGGTCGGTATGCAGGTCATCCGTCACATCACCATATCGGTTGATGAGATCAAGAGTTTCCTGATCAACAACAAATTCATCCAGAAATCCATTGCCATGCGCAGCCTTATTGTAAGCTTCTGTCAGATTTCCTATCGTCACACTCTTGCTGCCATGAGTCTCGCGAATCCAGTTAGCATTCGGGAGATTGATACCGATGGCTGAAGCTGGATATTCATCACCACCCAACATGGCAGCACAGATGACATGAGCCGTCACACCTTTCACCTCAGCCTTCTTAAACTGAGGAGCTACAGGAGAATGGTCCTCAAACCACTGTGCGTTCTGGCTGATAGCCTGAGTACGGCGGGTAGCTTCCATATCTTTAAATTCAACAAGACCTTCCCAGGTTCCTTTCAGTCCAAGAGGATCACCATAAACCTCAATAAAACCATTGATAAAATCAACCATACCCTCCTGCTGCTTGACCCACGCAATGCTATATCGGTCGAAATCAGAAAGGTCGCCAGTGCGATAATACTTGATCAGAAGATCGATGACATGAGCCTGCTGCTCATTTTCTGCATATTTCTGAGCTTTCAAGAGCCAGGAAATAATCTCCTTAATGGCAGTACCATACATACCATCTTCTTTCCAGGTCATTTCTACGATTTCTCCGTTCCGCTTCATCAGTTTGGAATTGAGTCCATAGGAAGGCGGAGTCAGGTCTTCACCATCCTTCAGTCTGGCATAAAACCTTTCTACCTCATCCTGGGTAACGCCTTCATAGAAATTGCAGGCAGAAGTGGCTACCAGATCAACCCCATCAGTCTGATTCACTCGCTTAGGAAGAACTTCCTCATCAAAGATAACGGGCACCAATTCATCCTGCAGGTCCTCCTTAGTCTCACCTCTTCTTAAAGGCAGTTCTGTCTCTGGCATCAGAGAAACAGCCTCATAGAAGAAATGCTCGGAAAAACCAGGCTTGAATTTTTCACAACCATAATGGTGGTAGATGCCGCTGGAGAACCAGACTCTCTTGAGGTAAACCTCGAGAGCCTTGAAGTCATCAGAAGTTCTATCTCCATCGTAATGCTTATAGATAGCCTCTAAAGTCTTACGGATACGAAGATTGTACTTTCCCTGCTGGTCGAAGGTAATATCACGCCCCATCAAGATAGCCTTTGCCAAGCAATAAATATATATTTGCTGAGAAAGTGTCAAATCCTCAAAACCATTCAAGCGATAGCGCAACATTTGCAAGTCGGCAAAACGCTCGTCGGTGAACTGAAAATGTTCGTTAGAATTGCTCATCATTCTGTTTATTTATTTATTATGATGCAAAAGTAACAACTTTCTTTGAAATAATCAAATAAAAAGTCTGTTTTCTAATGAAAATTATGTACCTTTGCCAGAAATTCATGCGAAATGCAAATAATAGATATACTGAAAAATTATTTTGGATATGATTCCTTCCGCTCTAATCAGGAAGCTATCATCCAGGAAATCATGCAGGGCAAGGATTGTCTCGTACTGATGCCAACAGGAGGCGGTAAAAGTCTCTGCTATCAGATACCCGCCTTAGCTTTGCCTGGTACCGCTGTGGTTATATCACCACTCATCAGTCTGATGCACGATCAGGTGGAAGCGCTCAAAGCCAATGGTATTCCGGCAGAAGCACTCAACAGTAGTACAGACACGATAGAGGAAACCATCATCAGAAGAAGATGTGAGGCTGGTGACCTGAAAATCATATACGTATCTCCAGAGAAATTACTGAGCGAAATACCTTATCTCTTCAGCAATATCAAAATCTCATTATTTGCCGTTGATGAGGCTCACTGCATCAGCCAATGGGGTCATGATTTCAGACCGGAATATTCACAGTTGGGACTTCTCCATGAAAGATTCCAGGGAATACCGGTCATGGCACTTACTGCCACTGCTGATAAAATCACCCGTGAGGACATCGTCAAGCAGCTACACCTCAATGGCAAGACATTCGTCAGCAGCTTCGACCGCCCCAACTTAAGTCTGGCTGTGCGCCGTGAAGGAACCAAGGCAGAAAAGATCAAATTCATTTTGCGACATATCGGTTCCCATCCGGGCGATGCAGGTATCATCTATTGCCTTTCGAGAAAGAACACAGAGGTAGTGGCTGAAGAACTCAAAAAGAAGGGCATCAATGCTGCCGCCTATCATGCCGGACTTCCTACAGAAGAACGGGCTTCCATCCAGGAACGGTTCAAGATGGACCAGATTCAGGTGGTATGTGCCACCATTGCCTTCGGCATGGGTATCGACAAGGGAAACGTAAGATGGGTCATCCACTATAACCTGCCACAGAGCATCGAAAGTTTCTATCAGGAGATAGGAAGAGCCGGGCGCGACGGGGCACCTGCAGACACCATCCTATTCTACTCGCTCGCTGATGTCATACAGAGAAAGAGTTTTGCTGAAGCAAGCGGTCAAAAGGCTATCAATGCCGAGAAACTGCAACGTATGCAGGAATATGCTGAAGCCAGAGTCTGCCGCAGAAGAATCCTGCTCAACTACTTTGGTGAAACATCAGCAGAAGACTGCGGGCACTGCGATGTCTGCGCCCATCCTCCAAGAACTTTCGATGGTACGATTGTCACGCAAAAAGCGCTGAGCGCCATCGTCAGAACCAACGAAAAGATTCACATCGGACAATGTATTGAGGTACTTAGAGGAATCAAATCACCCACAGTGGTCAAGAACCATTACAATGAACTCAAGACCTTTGGCGTGGGAAGTGACGTCAGCGTGAAAGACTGGCAAAACTATATGTTGCAGATGATGCAGATGGGATTTTTCGAAATTGCCTACAATGAGCACAATGTTATGAAAGTAACCAGCCTCGGCTGGCAGGTACTCAAGGGAGAACACCCCGTGCAACTGGCTGTCACACAGCAAAACGATAAGAGCAAAACTCCAGTGGTACACCCAAGACTGGTGCGCGTATCACATACTAAGACTGAGAATCAGGACCTTTTCGAAAGATTGAGAAAACTCCGACTCAAACTGGCTACAGAACAGGGCTATCCGCCTTACATCATACTGTCAGACCAGTCTTTGCATGAATTGGCAGCCATGAAACCAAGAACCATCGAACAATTTGGCTTAGTGCATGGCATCGGTGAATTCAAGAAGAAAAAGTATGGGGAAATCTTCCTCAAAGAAATCAATAAAGAACCAAGAATGTTTGAATAAAAAAGAATGTTCTTCTAAAATAGAATGTTTGAACAAAAAACATAGTAAGTATGAAGTTTATCGGAATTATTCCTGCGCGCTTCGCCTCAACAAGATTTCCAGGCAAGCCGCTGGCTATGTTGGGCAACAAGCCTGTCATCCAGCATGTTTATGAAAAAGTTTCCGCTGCTTTGGAGGAAGCTTATGTAGCAACCGACGACACCCGCATCTATGATGCCGTAGTAGCTTTTGGCGGCAAGGCGGTCATGACACGTTCTGACCACAAGAGCGGCACCGACCGCATTGAGGAAGCTATTGAGAAAATTGGCGGCGACTGGGATGTCATCGTCAACGTACAGGGTGACGAACCATTTGTTGCTAAAAGTCAGCTCAATACCATCTGCCACTGCTTCGATGATGAGGCTACCCAGATAGCAACCCTTGGAAAACCCTTTACAAGCATGGATGCGGTAGCCAATCCTAACAGTCCAAAGATTGTAGTTGACAACTTTGGTTTTGCCATGTATTTCTCCAGAAGCATGATACCTTTTGTAAGAGGAAAAGAACAGGAAGAATGGCTCGACAACTATCCTTTCCTCAAGCACCTCGGCATCTATGCTTACAGAAAGGAGGTACTACGGAAAATCACCCAGCTGCCACAGAGTTCTCTTGAGATAGCAGAAAGTCTGGAACAACTCAGATGGCTGCAGAACGGATATAAGATCAAAGTGGGTAAGACTGACGTAGAAACAGTAGGAATCGATACTCCGCAAGATTTGGAAAAAGCCGAAGCATTCCTGAAAACACAGACTTCCAACGATTAATACTCAGCACTTAAAAACTGCTTAACGTTGGGCATCAAAATAACGATTAACATTGAGCATCAAAATAAGATAACAACATGAAGTTCATACAAACCATACAGCAAAACATCACACAACAGCATCTATTGGAAAAAGATAAAAAATATCTGGTTGCCCTTTCCGGAGGAGCAGACAGTGTAGCTTTGCTGCTGGTACTTCATGAGTTGGGTTATACCGTAGAGGCATGTCATTGTAATTTCCATCTGAGAGGAGAAGAGTCTGATAGAGATGAGCAATTTTGTGTTACCCTCTGCCAGCAACTCAATATAGAGTTGCATCGCATCCACTTCGATACCAAGACTTATGCCGAACTACATAAAGAAAGCATCGAATTAGCGGCTCGCAACCTGCGCTACCGCTATTTCGACCAACTTCGCAAAGATGTGGACGCAGCCGGTATCTGCGTAGCCCATCACCAGGACGACAATGTAGAGACGATTCTTATCAATTTGGTAAGAGGTACTGGACTGAAAGGACTTACAGGCATTTCTCCTGTCAACGGATACATCATCCGTCCACTCCTTTGCATTACCCGACAGGACATCCTCGATTATCTGACGGAACGCCAGCAGAACTTTGTAACAGACAGTTCCAATCTGGTAGATGACGTCGTAAGAAACAAAATACGCCTGAATATCATCCCGATGCTCAAAGAAATCAACCCTGCTGTTTGCCACAACATAGCAGCTACCGCCCAATATCTGACAGAAGCTTCGAAGATGCTCACGGCTGCCCTGGAGAAAGAAAAGGAGCAGATATACCAGGAAGCACCAGCCTCCTTCTGCATGCCACAGCCAGTTATCCGCATCAGCAAATCATGGATATTAAACCAGGCAAGCACAGAGTATGCCCTGTTTCATACCCTTTCTCCATACGGAGCCTCCGGCAAGATGATCCTGGAGATTCTCCTCTCTATCAATGCTACAGGAAAAACATGGCAAACAACTACTCATCAGATACTTATAGATAGAGAATATATTCTGGTTAAAGAAAACAAGGAGGATGATTTCAGAAGAATTCTGATACCAGAACCAGGCAGCTACGTAACTGCAATAGGGAAAATAAGGATTTCCAAAGAAACGGTAACAGAAGACTTCCAACCAAGCAAAGAGAAGCATCTGATTACACTGGATGCCAGCAATATCAAATTTCCGCTCATGCTCCGACGCACCCAACAGGGAGACGCATTCATACCTTTCGGAATGAAAGGCAGAAAATTAGTTAGCGACTATTTAACAGATAGAAAAAGAAATCTATTTGAAAAACAATCGCAACTCATTTTGGCAGATTCTGCCGGAAATATTCTATGGGTAGTGGGTGAACGCACTTCAGATGACTTCAGAATCAAGCATACGACAGAAACAATTCTGAAAATAGAAATCGTTCAAGATTAGATAGAATACAAGAGGGTGTGTCACAAGTCCATGACACACCCTTTTGAGATTAATCAGTAATCTTGGCTCCAAACTGAAGGACGAACTTGACTTTCTTCCCCTTCATGTTTTCAGGCTTCTTCCAGGAACCATCGAGCACAAGAACCTTAACACGCTTACCTGCAGGAACTGCATCCACTGCATCCTGGAGTGTAAAGTAATTGCCACGTCCACGAGTTGAAACCACATAGTCATAATGGCGCACATGCTTCTTGAGTTCAGGCACTTGCTTACCTATCTCATCAGCTAAGGCATTGGCTACCAGACGGGCGCCATATACATTATAATGGGTATTGTCCTGACGACCCTTAGGAATCTGAGGACATTCACCCGGACGGAACCACATGTGCAACTTACGGCTTCCCTCAATGCCCAACTCAGTTTCAATATCATGAGTGATCTTTGTGGCATCCACAAAAGGAACATTCAGACGACGCGCCACATTGCGAGGAGCTATAACATAGGCTCCGTGAGTATCAATGAGTGTATCACTGTTTATCTTCTCTTCGCCCGCAAAAGTAGTCTTTCTCAATTTCTCGTCATCATCATTCTCTACCGGTGCCTGATAGAAACATCTGCGCACTACCGAATTAAACAAAACAGGAATACCGCCCTTGGCACGTGTTTCGTTGACGAAACGCTCCAGATTGGCATCAAAGGTAGAACCTGGATCAGTATGACGATCAGCATGAGGCTTTTCATCATTGTGACCAAACTGAATAAACACATAATCCCCCGGTTTCAGTTTATCCAATACTTTCTGCCATCTACCTTCATCGATAAAACTCTTAGAACTTCTACCATTCACAGCATGGTTATCAACGATGATTTTATCATCAAAGCAACCTTGCAGTACCATACCCCATCCTCTTTCAGGATTTTTCTTTGCATTACCTTTCTCAGCAGCGGTAGAATCACCTATCACAAAGATGGTCGTTACCTTACTGCCTGATGTCAGAGCAAGCACCAGAAACAGGCAGGCAAACCAGGACAAAATCTTTTTCATCATTACGATTCGTTTTTAAGTTTTAAATTAATCAGTTATTGTTTTAAAAAAAGGCAGGAAGACCATTCATACTGGTGTTCCCTGCCTTTATAGTATATTGGCAATAAACCAAGAAAAATGTAACTACTCAGTCATCTTTATGCTTGATAAATAG
>USJD01000078.1 GCA_900554835.1 uncultured Prevotella sp.
TTCAACCATGATACCTATATGCCACAATCTCAGGCGTTATGCCAACAAAGTGTTCAAAGGTATTGCCACAGACGGAAAGGGAACCATGGGATGGTGTCATGGGTTCAAGCTACATCTGGCTTGTAATGATAGAGGTGAGATAATTACTTTTGTTCTCACTGGTGCGAACGTTAGCGACAAAGATCCAGCGGTATTCGATGTGTTGGCTAAACGTCTGTATGGTAAGCTGTTTGCAGATAAAGGCTATATCTCACAAAAGCTCTTTGATTCACTTTTTGAGGAAGGCATCCAGTTGGTAACAGGACTGAGAGTGAACATGAAGAACAAACTAATGCCGTTCTATGACAAGATGATGCTACGCAAAAGATACATCATTGAAACGATTAATGACCTGTTGAAAAATACGGCTCAGATAGTACATTCACGTCACAGGTCTGTTGCGAATTTCATCATGAATATTATTTCTGCATTAGGGGCATACTGTTTCTTTGACAACAAGCCCAAGGCACTTACTGGATACGTTATCGAAGATACGAAACAGCTGAGTCTTTTCTAACATTGCATATTTTACATGAGGATTTTGTCTCAGCAACCATCCATGATATATAGATGGTTGCCAAGCCTCTGTGTCCCTTATATAAATACATTATAAAGCCTTTAGACAGAGCTTATTATCCCGAACTGAGGTAATATCTGATATGTTTCATAATGGTCGTATCTTTAATGAATCATTTACTATAGTTTATGGATTACTTATTCCACTTGCAAGAAATCACGCCATTAGCAGGAACATTGCAGGTAAAATTATGAGTTCCATCACTGAGGTTGATTGACTTAGCCTCATCTCCCTCGTTGATAATGACAGCAGCATAACTACCATCAGGATTAACAAACTCAGCATGTGTAATCTTGCTGTCAGTAACGGTACGGGATGTATTACCAATGCGAACCGCACCAGGAGCAACGACACTGGACATGTGGTTGATGATATAATAATGAGAATTGTAGCTCAACTGGTTGTAGCCATTCTGATTGATATCTATAGCACCATAGCAGGTCTGGCATCCGCCATCCAGGTTAGGTCCCATTTTATTGTCAAGCATCAGATTCCATACAAGCACCGCCTTGCAATATTGGTTTACCGTAGCGAGTGCCACATTCTTCATATCTGCCATCAGTCGTTTGCTCAAGTCACGTCCGTTATTCCAGGTTCCGATACTGGTTTCCGAGAATATCAGTTCCTTGTCAGGACGCTGGTTGTGGATATCAGTCAACTCACTGTTGTTGCCGCCATAGTCGTGATAAGCAGCACCGACAACCAGTTCTGAACCCTCAAAGTTATCACCGATAGCATTGTAGAGTTTCACAGGATAATCCTCCTGATCAGCAATCTTATCATAGTTATAGTTGTGATCGAAGACATAAATCTTGGTCTGCAGATTATTCTTCTTAAACTGCGCAGCCAACTCCTTCACGAAAGGAGCCTCTTCCTGCCAAGGCATATAGAGAGATGCACAGTTAGCCTTGTTCAATGGCTCATTCTGAGGACTCACTGCATAGATATTGATGCCTTTCTCCTTCATCACATTGATAAACTTCACGAAGTACTTGGCATAAGCCTCGCGATAATCCGGATTGAGATGACCATCAGTCCATGAATCCTTAGGACTCTTGGTATTAAGGTCTGTCACCTTCATCCATTTTGGACAAGTCCAGGGAGCTGCGATAATCTTCAGATTAGGATTGATGGCAAGAATCTCCTTCAACACCGGAATCACATAATCGTTCTCATCGCTATAGAGCGCGAAGTTGCTGATAGGGTCTGCCTCGCTGCCCTTCGTGTCGCAATAGGTATACTCGGTACTTGAAAAATCGTTGCATCCCAAAGAAATGCGGGCATAACTTACGCCATAACCCTCTGTGGTAGAGTAAATACGCTTCAAGAGAGTCAGACGCGCCTCTGGGTTCATCTGCATCAGATTATAGCAGGATGAATAAGTGATGGCATAACCGAAGCCATCAATCGTCTGATACTTCTTGTTCAAATCGAGTTCGATGGTGGTTGGTGCCATAGATACACCATTATACAACTTCACCTCACCCTGTGACAATGAATAGACTCCATCGGCTGTGGTAATGAAAGTTTTGGCTGTTCCTTGTGCCGGTACCGGATTTGGGGCCTCACTAGGAGTTTCAAAATCTACAGGATCTGAGAATGAGTTACTGCTGCTGCAAGCTGTCACCGAGAAAGCTGTTGCGCAGATCAGCATCATCAGTTTATTGCTATAGTATTTCATATTCGTTTTTTCTATTATTTGTTAATAACGGTTTGAGTTGAAAGCTATCCAGGTCAGCTTAGTAACCTGAATTCTGCTCTAGATTGGTATTCTGGTCAAGAGCGGTCTGTGGGATAGGCAACAGGTATGAGTTGCTGTCAAACTGCCTAACCTGTTTGATACGTCCGCTGTCACGGTTGTCTATTCCGTTGAGATACTTCTCGACCTTGTTGTTGCGGCAGAGGTCGAACCAGCGTTCACCCTCAAAGGCAAGTTCAAGACGGCGCTCATGGAGCACAGCCTCTATCATAGATTCCTTGCTGCCAGTCTTGTCGGATGTCAGTTCCTTCAGTTTGGCACGCTTGCGAATCTGGTTCACGAGTTTCGCACTCTCGGCAAGATTTCCCTTATAGGCTTCTGCCTCAGCCTTCATCAGTATAATATCAGCCAGGCGAACCCAATAAATATTATTGTATGAAGAGCGCAACTTATACATGAACGGATAGTTGGAAGCTGGATAATAGTTGCTCCAGGTACAGGCATAATATACAATAGCCTGATTCTTACGGACCTCATCCCCCTCCTTGTCAAAGTCATTGATGATGTCACGTGAAGGAGTAATCCACTTTGCCCAAGTAAAGTAATAATCCCAGTTGTCCAACTGACGGCCGTACATCCAGGTTTCCCAGTTTCCGCTACCGGTTGTCCAATGCACCTCCAGAATACCTTCTTTGGTATTGCGTTTCATGCAGTCTTTCGCGGTCTCATCATAGCCCCAAAGTGTTTCATAACTGTCTTCCAGCTCTACACCGGTTGTATTCATCACCTTGTCGGCATAAGCGATTACCTTGTCATAATCCTGCACTTCCTTTTCGGCATAAACCTTGGCAAGCATAGCCTGAGCCACGGTCTTGGTCATCTTGGTGCGGTCTGAATTGTCATTATCCGGTGCATATTGCTCAGCATCCGTCAAGTCGGCAATAATCTGCTCATAACATTCCTTCGGAGTCTTGCGAGGAGGATAATAGGTAGGATATACCTCATTGATATTCTCAGATGTGATGGTCTTGGCGATGGTCGTGATGACTGGGAAAGAACCCCACAGACGAGCCATTCGGAACATCATCAGGGCACGGAAGATTTCGCCCTGTGCCTTATAGGAATGATATTCTGCTTCTGATATCTGACCGTTCTCCTTCAATTGCTCTACACCGTTAATCAACACATTTGCCTGGGCGATATCCTCCAGATAGCGGTTCCAGTCACGGCTCAATACCGAGTTGCTGGCATCGATAGAGTTGGTCTCATAAGGTACCACCTCTGCACCGGTAGTTCCGGCATAAGCATTGTCGCTATGTGAATCGCCTATCAGAAGATAGTCGAGATGGGTATGCTCCTGACGGTTGCGGAACAACTCATAGAGCGATTTGAGCTGTGCATCTGCAGCTGCCTTGTCCTTCAATACGGCTGTTGAGGTCTCTGTCTGACCGCCCTGTGTTATTTCTGATGGCTCTGATAATGGCTCGTAGTCGAGAGAGCAACTTGCCAAAGAGAACATTGCGATGCCACCGAGCGCCAATGTCTTGATTGTATGATATGTTTTCATTGTTGTCGATGTTTAGAATTCTACTTTTACACCTAATACTACACTCTTATTGAGTGGATATGTACCCCAGTCAATGCCCTGTACACTACCACTGTTGCCATACTGGTTAACCTCCGGATCCATACCAGAATAGTCGGTCAGGGTAAGCAGGTTGGTTGCTGATACGTATGGCTGCAGACGGGTCAGACCGAAGCGTGAAATCAGTTTGCGAGGCACATCGTAAGAGAGTGAAATGTCCTTTACACGGAGATAACTGCCATCTTCTACAAAGTAGGTTGAGTTGCGGATATCCCACTTAGCCTTTGGCACATCGGTAATCTGACCAGGAACTCTCCAGCGAGCCAGCACCTTGGTGCTTTGGTTCTTACCATCATACATTCCTTCGGTTTCCATACGTGAAACGTTGTAGATATCGTTGCCATAGCTTCCCTGGATAAGAATACTGAGATTCAAGCCTTTATAAGAGAAGGTATTGGTCAAACCGAAGGTGAAGTCTGGGTTTGGATCACCGATATAAGTACGGTCACTGGCTGATACCAGACCATCACCGGTCACGTCCTTATACTTCATATCACCGGTCTCGGGATCCACACCTTCTGCTACATATCCCCAGAAACTGCCCAATGGCTTACCTGGCGTATTGCGAACCACCTGTTCGTTGACGAAATCGGTAGTCGTGGCTTCATAATATACCTGAGTCAGAGACAGGCTCTCCAACTTATTCTTGTTGAAAGAGATGTTGAAATCTGTGTTCCACTTCAAGGCGCCTGTCAGATTCTGTGAAGAGATAGCAAACTCCCAGCCTTTGTTGATCATCGAACCGCCATTATAGGTCAGGTTTCTTGCTGCAGCACTACCTGCCGGCAAGGTGATGTTCATCAACATATCCTTGGTCTTCTTATAATAGTAATCGGCATAGAAGGTGAGGCGGTTGCCCAGTACAGTCAAGTCGAGACCGATATTGGTCTGGGTTGTTGTTTCCCAAGTCAGTTCAGGATTGCTCAGGTTGCCCTGTGAGAAAGTAGGAGTAGCATTGGCATCATTGCCCTCGCCAAACCATTGCACACGATTGATGTTGTATCTTGCCAGATAACTGTAATCGCCCAATCCACTCTGGTTACCGGTCTGTCCCCAGCCTCCACGAATCTTCAAGTCGTCAATCCACTTGATATCTTTCATGAATTTCTCATTGCTTACGCGCCAGGCAGCAGAGAATGATGGGAAGTAGCCCCAACGGTGATGAGGTGCCAACTTGGAAGAACCATCGGCACGCATGTTGGCGGTTACCATATAGGTATCATTCCAGTTGTACTGCAAACGGGCGAATGTTGAGAGAATTGCCCAATCAGAAGCCGAAGAACCGGTTCCTGTCCAGGAAATCTTGTTGGCTGCATTTAATGTATGGAAAAGATCGTTGGCATAGTTGCTACCATTGATATAGTTCTGGCTCCACTTGCTCTGTGTCCAGGAACTACCAGCCATCGCATCCAGACTATGCTTTCCGAAAGCCTTCTTACAGTTTAATACATTGTCCCATACGATAACGCTGCTGATGTCTCTGCCATCATAGCCTGTACCGAATTCCTGACGGCCGATGGTAGTAGATATCGGGTCAAGGAAGTTGGTGGTTGTTCCTTGTGTACGGTCGAACGAGAGAGATGTGTTATAAGTCAGCTCAGGCATAAAGGTGACAGTTGCTTTTCCTGTTGCCAGCAATCGGTTGTAGGCAGACTTATTATTCTGAGTACGGGCGATATTCTCTGCTGGCGAGGTAATGTTCACGCCATAGAAGTTGTTGTAGAACTGGCTAGGATTCTCCGGGTTCCATACCGGTGCATAGGTTGGCGTATTGACGATAGCTGTTACTACGCCACCGCGGTTAGAACCGGTACCCGAAATGATACCTGTACCCTTGTTGGAATAATCAGAATAAGTTACACTGGCATTGAGTCGCAACCACTTACGTATATCGTTCTCTACAGATGCTCGGAAGTTGTAACGCTGATAGCTTGACTTCTTGATAACACCATTTTCGCCTGTATAGCCACCCGAGATAAAGTATCTCAGTTTATCGGTACCATTGGTGATAGAGAGCTGGTAGTCCTGTACATTACCCGTACGGAACACCTCATCTTTCCAGTCGGTCTGGTCTTTCAAGCCTTCAGGCAGTTTCACCAGACCGATTTCATCCATCAGCTCCTTATACTGAGCCGCATTGAGAGATTCCTGGTTGTCACGTACAGTATTAAATGCATAATGTGCATTCAGAGATACCTTGGCTACGCCAGCCTTACCCTGCTTTGTACCGATAATGATGACACCATTGGCTGCACGTGATCCATAGATCGCAGCAGAAGAGGCATCCTTCAATACCTGGATATTATCAATATCATCAGCTGCCAGGAAGTCGATATTGGTCATTGGCACACCATCTACTACATAGAGCGGATCATTGCTACCATTCAGAGAGGTGGTACCACGCACACGGATGGTTGGTGAAGCACCTGGCTGACCGTTGGCTTGCGAAATCTGCAAACCGGCTGCCTTTCCCTGCATACCAGCTGCGGCAGATACGATAGGACGGGTATCAAGGTCTTTGGCAGACACACTGGATACGGCAGTAGTTACATCCTTACGCTTGACAGAGCCGTAACCGATAGCCACCACTTCGTTGAGCATATTAGACTCCTCTTCGAGCATAATCTGTACGCCGTTAGAAGCTTTCACTTCCTTATTCTTATAACCTATATAAGAAATTTTGAGTCTGGCTCCTGGCTGTACTTCGATGGTGAAGTGACCATCCAAGTCGGTAGCAACACCATTTTTGGTACCATTCTCCAGAACCGAAGCTCCGATAACGGGTTCATTGGTGTTATCGATTACAGTACCCGTAATCTTCACCTTCTGTCCCCAAGCTGTCGTCGAGACTAACAGGACGAGTGCTGAGGCTGCTAGTCCTCGCAACATCGCATTACTTTTTGATTTTCTCATAGATTTATACTTTAGTTATTCTCATTTATGTTTAAAATTGTTGTCTGATAGTCGGGAACCCATCCATGTTTGGTTTCCAATTGCAAAAGTATATAAAATGTCTGATATTTGTTGGTTGATTAAATAATTAAGTGGTAAAAATGACCACCTGTTTTTACAACCTTATTTGATTATCAGGCACTTATGTTTTTCACAATTCTAAAATTAAGTGGTGGATTTATAATGGTAAAAGATACAATTATTAAGGAGCATTCTAAACTACCTGATTTATTTGTGTTAATTTTATCACATTATTTCTTCAAAATTTGCTATTTACTTTATTTATGTATACATTTGCAAATAATTTTTCTAAATACAAGATAATTTAAACAACAGCAACTTATGAAAAAGGTTTTATGGATGATATTCATGACTTTTATGGTCTTGAACGTGAATGCGCAGAAGCCCATTTCTTCTGACGAAGTGATAACAAGCAACATTCAATATAAGAATGGGAAAGATACTTATATCAAAGAACGTTGCAAACTCGACATCTATTATGACAGGAGTAAAAAAAACTTGCCTGTGATTGTGTGGTATCACGGAGGCGGATTGACGAGTGGTCAAAAAGAGATTCCCGAACTGCTGAAGAAACAAGGCTTTGTTGTAGTGGGTGTAAACTACCGTTTACTTCCCAAGGTAAAAATAGACGAATGCCTGGATGATTGTGCAGCATCATTGGCATGGGTATTCCAAAATATCAGTCAATATGGTGGAGATGCAAAGAAAATATTTGTTTCGGGACATTCTGCCGGCGGCTACATTACAACCATGTTAGGATTAGATAAGACTTGGCTTTCACGAAGTTTTATCAGTTATAACAAAAAATCATCGGATTCTGCGGAATCCGATGATTTTTTGTATAAACCTCTTTATAAAGAATTCTCATACCCCTTGTTCTGCACCAACTTTTTATTCAATTCCATACATTTCTTAGGAATTGGGAAAACGGTGGTATAACCCGATGACTCACCAGCTAAAGGAATACGAAGATCATAGGCTGCAGTAAACTTTCCGAAACGAATAAGATCCTGACGACGCCAACCTTCCCACACCAATTCCAATAATCGTTCTTCCAGGATATTGTCGAGCGTAGCCTGTCGGTTTGGCATGCCTACACGGGAACGAACCCTATTCAGTTCCACATTACCTTCTTCTCCATTACGAACCTTGGCCTCCGCTTTCATCAATAACACATCTGCATAGCGGAAAAGAACGATGTCATTGCTCTGCAACTTACCATCCATATACGAAGTTCTATCCACTTCATATTTTGCCATTCTCGCTCCAGCCGTCTTGATATACTTGCTGTTGGTCAGATTCTGAGCCACTTCGAAAGGCTGATATTCCAAAGGCTTACCATTATCCATCAGAAGTTTCTCACCATCTACTTTCACCACACCTGCCACAAAGTTCATCCTGCAACGGGTATCTTCATCAGTTTCGCCATAGCGGTTTGCTTTCATGGTAGAAATTGTGGCGCAAGTACCATTCTCACTACCCCATCCCAAGGCTCCGCCATGTGTATAGTGATAAGAGCGGAAGAGATAATGGAACTGATTGGTATAGATATTCTTATCCATCGGAATCGTGAAGATATTCTCCTTCGATGTCTCATTATGCGTAGAGAAATTGAAAGCATCATCTTCTTCCAAGTCATAACCTTCGCTCGCCAGTTTATCACAATAATAAATGCAGGTTTCCCAGGCATTCAACTTCATGCTGCGATGATCGCTTGCCTTACCGCCTTTGAGAGAATAAGCCCCATCGGCTGTTTGCACCATAAAATAAATATCCTTACCCTTCGGACGCTTAGCATACCCTTCGGTCCAATCATCAAACATATATATTTCTGCATTCAAAGCCAACTTTGCCAAAAGGAAATTGACCACCGGCTGCGTAATCCTGCCATAATAATTTCCTTCCTTATTACTATGTTCTTCAGACAGATAAGGAAGTACCTGCTGCAGTTCACTGAAGATAAACCGGAAAGTTTCACTTCGCTCGCTCTGTGCCGACAGGTTCGTATCTGTCAAAGAGATATCAGACATTTTCGAGGCAGTTTGATAGATTTCCGATTCTCCCGAAGACAAGACAACGGGAATCCTGCCAAACATATCCATCGCCTCATAATACATCAAAGCCCTGATAGCCCTAACCTCAGCCTTGAATTTGTCTTTCTGGTTAGCAGTGAGCATGGAAGACTTGGCATCAATGATGTCAAGCGACTTATTAGCCAGAACTATCACTTTATAGAGATACTTCCAGGTATCATAGAGTGAAGCATCATCTTCAGTCCACCGATGCTGATACATGGCATTCCACAAACCGCCATCATACCAGTCGCCACCACGGATTGGAATGATAGCCTCATCAGTGGTCAGCGTATTATAATCGTAGATGCCGCGGCAAGTTCCCTGAATACCTTCACTCTCGTTGGCTCCACCTATATAATTATAGAGTGAAGCTACGGCATTGGTATAAATCTCCGATGCAGAACCATAGATGGCATCCTCGTCGAGCTGATCTTTCGGATGCTCATTCAAACATGATGTCAATGCCAAGACTGCCATCAGAACGGATAATATTCTATATCGTTTCATACTCATCTAATATTAGAATTGAACACTAAGACCCAGCGAGAAGGTTCTGTAAAGAGGATAAGTCCGCTTATCATCTATACCCATCGTGCTGTTTACCACATAACTGTTGATCATCGGAGTCAATCCGCTGTAACTGGTGATTGTGGCAAGATTATTCACGCTCGCTGATATCCTGAGCGACTGTATCACCCCTTTCTTGATAGGAATATCGTAGCCGAGGGTAAGATACTCAAAGTTGAGATAATCACCTTTCTCCAGCCAATAATCAGAAACATTCTGATCTACGATATTCTTCTCCGGTGCCCCCTTCAGTACATTGTAATCCGGGAAACTCGACATATTGGTGTATGCCAATCCTGTGCCGTTGAATATCTTATGCCCGAAAGCACCATTCATCTGCAAAGAGAGATACCAGTCGCGATAACGGAAACTGATATTGGAGCCCAACGTTACTTTAGGAGTAGCCTGTCCGGCAATATATCTGTCGCCGCCATCACTCAGATCAACGGTTCCATTCTGATCCAGGTCTTCGATGTCATAACGATAATGTCCGTTGCCATCTTCCACGAGTCCCTTGCAATGAGGCAGATAGAACACACCAAGCGGCTGCCCCACAATCTGATAGACCACATTATTATAACCGCCATGCTGCCCGGCACCCGACAAGGCGCCCATCACCGTCACATCAGCTGCCGACATCTGCATACCAGCATATTCACCGCTCAGCGACAGGAGTTTATTCTTCTGCCAAGAGAGATTCATATTGATGTTCAGTTCCATGTCCTTCTTCTGGATAGGAGTGAAGGAAAAGCCTATCTCTAAACCCTGATTGCTCATCGAACCGATATTCGCCAACAGTTTATCGTAGGCGAATGGAGGTACAGGCACGTCATAGGCATAAAGCATATCCGTAGTCTTGGAATAGTAATATTCAGCCGTCAGAACCAGCCGGTTATTCCACAAACCGAGGTCAGCACCCAGGTTCCAGGTAGCACGTGTTTCCCATTTCAAGTCAGGATTGTTGTTGCTGATCATCCCCATCGTCACCGTAGGCGAACTGTTCACCGAAACAATGCCGTTCTGTCTCACCGTGTTCATCGTGGTATAAGCAGATATGCCACCAAGATTACCCGATCTACCATAGCCCGTGCGGAGTTTCAGCATCGTAATATCCTTGATATGACGGAGCCATTCTTCCTGTTTCATATCCCAGGAAAGAGAGATGGATGGAAAGAAGCCCCAAGTATGATCATCGCCCACCATCGAAGAACCATCACCACGCATGGAAACCGAAAGGCTATATTTATTTAATAAGGTATAGTCGATATTCCCCATCACAGAAGCTAAGGCCAGGTCTTCATAGTTGCTATCCGTTCCTCCATAAGGACGAGAGGCGGCAGCACCTATATTGTGATAATACATCCCGTTGTTGGTAATTCCCTTGGCAGAAGTCCAGAAACCAGTTCGGATATCTTTCTGATACTCAGCACCAAGCATTGCCTTGAGATTATGAATACCCCAGGAATGCTGATAGTTTAAGGAAACATTACCAAGCCATTCCTCACTCTTGAATTCACCACGATAGAGATTGCCCTGCGCCCAAACCCATGTAGGACAGAACTGATTATTTTCATTGGAAGCATAGCCGTATGCTCCGAATGCAGTGACATTCAGATAATCACAGATATCATATTTCAGCTTCAGATGACCATTGAAGTTCATATTCTTGCTATCACTTCGCTCCTGCAGCAAGGCTCCTGGTGGATTCACCTGCGAAGCCGCTCCATTCTTTACCCAACTGCCATTCTCTCTATCGAATGGATAGGTAGGATTCATGGCATCGGCAGAATAAAAGAGCATCTGACTGTCAAAGATATCATTGTTCTTATAGGAAGAACCAAATACACCGAAGTCGCCAGTCAGCCTATTATTAAATGCCTTCTGAGTGACATCAATCTTAGCCACTAAATTGCGATAACCCTTACTGCGGATGATGGTGTTATGATCAATATAACCAAAAGAAGCACGATAGTTGCTCTGTGGATTTCCACCGCTGAAAGCCAGATAATGGTTTTGGATATTTCCTGTACGGGTGATAGCTTTCCGGAAGTTGGTATCATATCCCTTGTCATTATATTCCAATCCCAACTTCTGTGCAGCCGCAATATATTCAGCAGCATTGAGCATCTCCATACTTTTATACATAGCTTCGATGCCATAGCTACCCTCATAAGAGATCTGAAATCCCTTACCAGTACCCTTTTTGGTTTTCACCTGAATAACACCCGAAGCACCGCGCGAACCATAAAGTGCAGTTTCGCTGGCATTTTTCAGAACCGTAAAACTTTCTATATCCGCAGGATAAATTGTTGCGAGTGTAGCCACATCAGAGGTTACGCCATCAATAATAACAAGTGGTTCGTTACCTCCCATAATGGAAGTAGTACCTCTAACACGTACAGCGTTCAACATGGCGATACGGTCAAGTCCATTGGTAGTGACATTGACACCGGCTGTCTGTCCACTCAATGCATCGAGGGCATTGTGAAGCACGCCCTTCTTCAGGAGTTCAGGTTCCACCACGCTTACCGATCCCGACAGGCGTAAAGAGTCCAACCTCTCCATATTCACAAATTGGGCATGAATGGATTGGGGCGATAAAATCAGCGCTCCTACACCATAAAATATGAGTTTAAATTTCTGTTTCATAACCATATCTGCACTTTTGTTTAGGTTAATTCCATATTGGTTGCAAATATAATCAAAAATAGTGATAAACGCACAAAATCTTATAAAAACTTACGAAAAATTTTCAGGAGCCACCTTTTCATCGTGGCATATAGCCCATTCAACACTCAACATTCAACATTCACCCTGTTAATTATAAGTAATAAAAACAAAAAATCCATCGTTTTTGTTACTTATACGAAACAAAAAGAGTATCTTTGCGAAATGACAATACTGAAGAAAAATCCCTCATCCCGCTTGAGAAAGCAGGATGGGGGATTTAGTATTATTTGACCAATAATGATGTTAATTTCATTCAAATATTTGGAAGTTACAGAGATATTGCTTAATTTTGCAAAAGAAAAGCTGCACTCGGCAATTTGAAAGCAAGTTTTCATTGCGCTCGTTTGCATCACAAACATTTAAATTATATAATTATGTTAGGAATAAATGCACCAAAAGTTTTAGCTAAAGGCAAATACGCACAAGCTGTTCGTAAAGCCGCTCTTGCATCCATCGGTGCAAAAGCAAAGACAGATGATGCCACAAAGACACCAAATTATCCATATAAATTTGAGTGGAATTTAGAATGAATTTAGAAGAATACAAAATAGAACTTTTATCAGACTTTGATGAGTTGATAAATTTCTATACAGGAAAAGACAAAATGGATGACTTTCTTCATAATCACTTACAAGATTGTGAAGAGAGTCATTATTGTAAGACATTTTGTGTCCGCTTAAAAGCGAACAACACGATTGTTGCTATTTTCGCCTTAGCATTCGACTCCGTTGACATAGATTCAGATGATTTTGATGATATGCGTATAGGTGCAGCTGGAACCGATTTACCTGCGGTAAAAGAAACATTCCGAGAACAATTCGAACAAAAATATACTTATCCCGCTTTAGAAATTGCCTACTTAGCTATTGATCAAAAATTTCAAAACTTACATATAGGTTCAGCCTTAGTTGACGAAATAGCTTCGATGGCTAGAAAACAAAGATATGCCGGTTGCGTCTTCTTGACAGTAAGAGCTTGGCATACCTCTAATTACAGCGCAGTAGGTTTCTATGAAAAGAATCAATTTGCAAAATTGACTCCTGTTGCACAAATGGATGTTTGGCCAATGTACAAAACAATTTGGCCGATAGAATGATCCCCCTTCAGCCCGTTCTTGAACCACATGCGAAAGTTCAGTAGCGGAGATGTAGATTACGAATATCACCATATAATCAAGGGTCTATACGCCACCTTTTCATCGTGGCATATAGACCCTTGTGTTTCCTATGAGGTGCGGTAAAAGGCGCTGTATTATGGACTTATGACGCCCTCTTCTTGTTCAGCAGCAAACGCCTGCATATAACTTATCTATTGGAAATATCAAATCCCAATTCTTTCCCCAAACGATATTACCGAACTCTATCTTGAACTTTTTGAATTTGTTTTCATTCAAGTAAGAGTTATATTGCGGATGTGGGTGATTTCTGATAAAAGCACCAACATCTATCGTCTTAATGGTGTCATCATTAAAGTGTAATTCAACTTTTAATGGCGCCACATATTTTGCAGAAACGATAGTTAAGTTCATAATTTCTTCGTTATTTTAGTTGAACGTATTCTTTTCTTATAAATAAAGAAGTTTACCCATTTCTCAACTATATTCTTATAGTACTTCTTCACAAAGGCCTCTGCTGTAGCAGCATCCTTCTCACTTAAAGGTGGTATCTTGCTAGAAGTTCTTCTATGAATTTCAACAAGTTCACCATTTTCTAATATTATCTCGAAAATAGCTTCATGTCCATCCTTCATTACATGAACGTGTATTGGTTCATGCTCATTTGAATAGAACAGAAAGATAAATCCGAAGTATTCAAATATCTTTGGCATCACAACCTCCTTTTTTAACCTATCCTGATTGCAAAGTTACGACTTTATTTTGAATACGCAAAGAAAACGGGAGAAAAGTTTTGGGAAAAGTTTGGATTCTGAAACCACCAAACAGCCATATCATCCACCCAACAGGTATCAAGACACGATGAAGGGTCTATACGCCACCTATCATCGTGGCATATAGACCCTTGATTGTGAATCGACGTATAGTTTAATGCGCCGCCAACATAGAATATATAGCAAACATAAAGAGCCGCTATCCTAACTTTTCCCAGAAATCCCTTGCAGATATGAAAATAAAGTCGTAACTTTGCGGTAGCATTTTAATACAGATGATTATGAAGCAGGTAGAAGAAAGATATATCGACCGTCTCTTTGAGGAAGCCGAGATTGCCAAGTTTACTCCACAGGAAATGAGGGAGTACAAGACCAGCAAGATGGCATATCGCGATATTAAGAATTCCGTAGACACCGCCAAGCGTGAAGGTATAGCTGAAGGCATGGAAAAGGGCATGAAGGAAGGCATAGAAAAAGGCATGAACCTACGAAGCCTTGAGATTGCCAGGAAGATGCTGACAAAGGGTATGGATGAAGCATCGGTCATGGATATGACGGGGCTGACGGCAGAAGAGATAAAGCTGTTGAAAGCGGAGATGTAGATTACGAATATCACCATATAATTAAGGGTCTATACGCCACTTGTCATCGTGGCATATAGACCCTTGTCGTTTCCCGATTCCTAAGACATAGCCAAATTTTTGAGCAACTTTTTGTGTTAATAAATACAAA
>USJD01000079.1 GCA_900554835.1 uncultured Prevotella sp.
CCATAGATTTTACTAAAGGGCTATTTATCAAGCATAAAGATGACTGAGTAGTTACTTTTTGATTTAAATCAATTTTGCAGTATTCCGTTTTTGCAAAATTATGCAGGTTCCTTACGAAAGTATTTGTGTTTTCTATTGAAATTACTTTCGTTCCTTCATGAAGCCTGTTTCATTCCCTTATGAAGCCTTTTTCGTTTTTTCACGATAAATTCTGTGCTTTTTCTTTCAGCATTCGCAGCAGGGTGACGGCAGGAGAGTGACCCATAAAGATGATTCGCTTGACTTCCGGACTTGTAAAGCGGAGGCATTTCTGATAAGCCTGATACAGTTCGCCGAGATTGATGGTGAACTCCTTGCCGGAACTTTCCCGGATGCCTATCAGCATCTTGGCTGTGAGGTGGATACGGATGTATCGGATGCCTGTGGCTGTCTCTATCTCTGTGATGCCTTCCAGAAGTTCTCTCATCTGTTCTGGCGTGAGGGGCGGTCTGTCTTCCGTTACCATGGAGCGCTTTCTTCCTCTACGGCGTGGAGCATCTGTGGACTCTGTGCCTTCTGATGTCTGTGCGTCCGTTTCCTGCTTCCCGATTTCTTCTGCATCAAAAAGAAAGCCTTCTTCTATATTGCTTTTCTCCTTCATCTCTTGATTCCTTTTTATCTCTGATTTCTCAGTTATTCTTTTTTAAACCCTGGTTATGGTTTCCCTAACTGATTGCAGCCCAATTGATATGGGTTTTCTTCATTTCTTTCAGCCGGTTCCAGAGTAGGGCATTCTGAGGCAGGTTGCAATGTGGGTCGGCATCGATGATGGTCTGTGCTTCTGTGCGTGCCAACTGTACAATCTGTCCGTCTCTTGCAATATTGGCTATCTTCAGGTCGAAAGCCATTCCGCTCTGTTGGGTTCCTTCCAAATCGCCCGGTCCTCTGAACTTGAGATCGGCTTCTGCGATGCGGAATCCATCGTTCGTATCACACATGATATCAATGCGTTTGCGGGTTTCCTCCGACAACTTATAGTTGGTGACGAGGATGCAGTAACTCTGGTCGCAACCTCGTCCCACTCTGCCTCTGAGCTGGTGGAGCTGGGCAAGTCCGAAGCGCTGTGCGTCGAGGATAACCATCACGGAGGCATTGGGCACATTCACACCCACTTCTATCACGGTGGTGGCTACCAGTATCTGCGTCTCGCCCTTCACGAAATGCTCCATCTCTTCCTCCTTCTCTGCCGGTTTCATCTGTCCGTGTACCTTGCTGAGGCGGAATTCAGGGAAGGCTTCCTTCAGCGTTTCAAATCCTTCCTCCAGGTTCTTGAGGTCGCTCTTTTCACTCTCCTTGATCAGCGGGAAGACGATATAAACCTGTCTGCCCATATTGATCTGACGGCGGATGCTCTGGTAGAGGCTGGTCAACTGGTTGTCAAACTTATGCAAAGTCTGGATGGGTTTTCTGCCTGGCGGAAGTTCGTCTATCACACTCACGTCGAGATCGCCATAGATGGTCATCGCCAAGGTTCTCGGGATAGGGGTGGCGGTCATCACCAATACATGAGGCGGATTCTCGCTCTTTGCCCATAGGCGGGCACGCTGGGCTACTCCGAAACGATGCTGCTCGTCGATGACTGCAACGCCGAGATGGGCGAACATCACAGGGTCTTCGAGAATGGCATGTGTGCCCACCAATATCTGGACATCTCCACGAATCAGAGCATCGAGCACTTCCTTGCGCTTCTTTCCCTTCACCATACCTGTGAGCAGTTCCACCCGGATGTCCATCCCTTTGAGAAATTCACGGATGGTCTGCAGATGCTGTTCGGCAAGGATTTCGGTAGGAGCCATCAGACAGGCCTGATAACCGTTGTCGAGGGCGATGAGCATGGTCATCAGCGCCACGAGGGTTTTACCGGAACCCACATCGCCCTGCAGCAACCGGTTCATCTGTCTGCCGCTGCACATATCGGCACGGATTTCATGCATCACCCGTTTCTGTGCCCCCGTGAGTTCGAAAGGAAGATGGTGGGCATAGAAATCATGGAAGATGTCGCCGATGCGATTGAAGATATAGCCCCGGTATTTGCGCCGCTGGTCGCTCGCGTACCTTAATATATTAAGTTGCACATAGAAGAGTTCCTCAAACTTGAGTCGCACCTGTGCTTTCTGCATCTCCTGATGGGTATGCGGATAGTGGATGAAGCGGAAGGCTTCATCGCGGGAAATCAGATGCAGGCGGGAGGTGATGGAGTCGGGTAATGTCTCGGGCAACTGAGGAAGCAGTCCTACCAAGGTCTTGGTGAGCTTCTCGATGGTGCGGGAGGAGAATCCGTACTTCTTCATCTTCTCGGTGGTATTATAGAAAGGTTGCATTCCCATTTCTGAAATCTGCAGGTTGCTGGCATCATCCATGTCGGGATGGGCAAACTGATAGCGGCCGCCAAAGAGGGCTGGTTTGCCGAAGACAATGTATTCGGTACCTACATGATAGGTCTTGAGTATGTACTGGGAACTGCGGAACCAGACTAAATCGACCACGCCGAAGCCATCGGAGAAATGGGCAACAAGGCGTTTGTTGCGTTTGCCAGTATCAAACTCCTCATAACTCAGTATTCGGCCTTTGATCTGTACATAAGGCATGTCGGCGGTGAGTTCGCTGATGTGGAATATCTTCGAGCGATCTACATATTTATAAGGGTAGTATTCCAGCAAGTCACCATAGGAGTTGATACCGAGCTCCTTGCTCAGTATCTCTTTCTTTTTGGGTCCTACGCCGGGCAGGAACATGATGTCTTGGTCTAAAATACTACTCATATTTTTAAGTGAAGAGTTAAGAGTGAAGAATTCTCTTGTTTTTATTCTGATAAAAGGGCTTCGGCAATCTTGATGTCGAATGGGGTGGTGATCTTGATGTTCTCTCGATTTCCATCCACCATCGCTACCTGGCAGCCGAGACTTTCTACAACGGATGCATCGTCGGTAAACTGCTCCTTGTAACCCTGGTTGAATGCCTGTTTTGCCAAACTGATGTCGAAGGTCTGTGGAGTCTGCACGATGCGATAATCATCACGGAGCACATTCTTGCCACCGCCACGCTTGTCAATATATCTCAGGGTTTCAGTCACCGCATAGACAGGGATGGCTGCATATTCCTCGCGTGCCGTCTCGTAGCATTCGCCGATGACGTCGGTAGAGACGAATGGGCGCACACCATCATGGATTCCCACTACGCCATCCTCTCCATCGGGGATGAGGGCAAGTCCGTTTTTGGAAGACTGGAAACGGGTGTCGCCACCATTGGCAATCTGGTGTTTGATATCGAAATGATGCTCCTCGCAGAGCTGGTGCCAGTATTCCTGCTGGCTCTCCGGCAATACCAAGATGATATTCAGATGCTCATCGTATTCATGAAAGCGCTCGATGGTGCGCATCAGGATAGGCTTGCCAGCTACAGGCAAGAACTGCTTGGGAATCTCACTTCCCATGCGGAGGCCTTTGCCCCCGGCTACTATAATTACGTAATCCATTTTTTTCTTTTTACTTGCTCTTCATGAGATGATCATACATCATTCCATCCTGCAGGGCAGCCACGGTTTCCTTGCTCACGAAATAACTCAATATCTGGTAGGCATAAGGGAGGGTGGCTGCAGGACCTTCACCTGTAATCACATTGCCATCTTCCTGGAAGAGGGTGCCTGTATATTCTGTGCTGGCATCGAAATACTGTTCGAAACCAGGATAGCAGGTTGCCTTCTTGCCATCGAGGATGCCTGTGCTCGCCAATACCATAGGCGCTGCGCAGATGGCACCCACACGTTTGCCTGCCTTGTGCTGGGCGATGAGTGCCTGACGTACTCCCTCGTGCTCATTGAGGTTGGTGCTGCCTGGCATTCCACCAGGAATCATCAGCATATCGGCATCTTCAAAACTCTCCACGTCCTCGAAACGGAGGTCGGCCTTGATGGTAACTCCGTGGGAAGTTTCCACAAATTCACTACCGGTAACGCTGACCGTCTTGATATCTACGCCCCCTCTGCGGAGGATGTCAACAGGAGCCAAACCTTCGATTTCCTCGAAGCCATTGGCAAGAAATTCATATACCTTTGCCATAATTTTATCTTTTTTGTTGAATAATTCGATTTATATTATTACCTTTGCAAAAGTAACAATAATAATTGAAATGACAAAACAAATGGCAGAACAACATTTGAAATTTGCAATATTTGGCAATGAATACCAGGCTAAGAAGTCGGCTTCCATCGAAACTATCCTGGCTTTTCTGGAAAAGAAGAAGGCTGAGATCTATGTGGAAAATGCTTATTACGACTTCCTTGTGCGCGACCTCCAATTGAATGTGAAGGTGGCGGGTGTCTTCGAGGATTACAACTTCGATGTGGATTACGTCATCTCCATGGGCGGCGACGGAACCTTCCTCAAGGCTGCCAGTAAAGTGGGGGCGAAGGGGACTCCTATCATCGGTATCAACATGGGACGATTGGGATTCCTGGCTGATGTGTTGCCAAGCGAAATAGAGACTGCACTGGACAGCCTTTATGCTGGGGAATGCCAGATAGAGGAACATGCGGTTATTCAGGTAGAGGCGAGGGGCGGCATATTGGCTGGCAATCCTTTTGCCCTCAATGATATTGCTGTATTAAAGCGCGATGATGCTTCCATGATTTCCATCCGTACTCATGTGGATGGGGAATTCTTGGTTACCTATCAGGCGGATGGTCTGATCGTTACCACGCCTACGGGTTCTACTGCCTATAATCTCTCCAATGGCGGACCTATCATCATCCCGCAGAGTGGAAGTCTCTGCCTCACTCCTGTTGCTCCGCACAGTCTCAATATCCGTCCTATTGTCATCAATGATACGGCTGAAATTCAACTGGACATCGAGAGTCGCAGCCATAATTATCTCGTGGCTATCGATGGTAGAAGTGAGCGAATGACGGAGGAAACCAGTCTCGTTATCCGCAAGGCTGCGCATTCTATCAAAATCGTGAAGCAGCGCAACCAGCGTTATTTCTCTACGCTGAGAGAGAAACTGATGTGGGGCGCTGACCAGAGGGAGAGATGATTTTAAGTGAAGAGGGAAGAGTGAAGAGTGAAGAATTAAAGTGAAGAGTGAAGAGGGAAGAGTGAAGAATTAAAGTGAAGAGGGAAGAGTGAAGAGTGAAGAATTAAAGTGAAGAGTGAAGAACGAAGAGTGAAGAATTCAAATGCTTAGATGGATGAAGATATTCAAGGTTCCAAAGTTTAAGTATGATGCCAAGACCTTGCTGATTTGGCTTTGGCAGGCATGGCGGGGCAACCAGTTGCAGGCTGTCCTCAATGCTTCCGTGGGTTTGCTATCGGTGGGAGTAAGCCTGGCGCAGGTATGGGCGGTGAAACGTGCCATAGATGTTGCTTCTCATGTGGTGGAAGGCGATATCTATTGGGCTGTTGCTCTCATGGGCTTCCTGATTCTTGCCGACTTCGCTCTGAATGTTTCTTCCATCTGGATCCGTAATCTCTTGGGCATCAAGGCGCAAAACCGTATGCAGCAGCGCATGCTCGACCGTATCCTCCGTTCTGAATGGCACGGTAGGGAAAAGATGCATTCGGGAGATGTACTCAACCGACTGGAGACGGACGTGAGCAATGTGGTGAATTTCCTGACGGAGACCATCCCGAATACGCTGAGTGTATTAGCGATGTTTCTCGGTGCCTTCTTCTATCTTTTCTCGATGGACAAGATGCTCTCTGTCGTCATCGTCATCATGATTCCGATTTTCTTGGCTTTCTCCAAAATCTATGTGGGAAAGATGCGCCAACTGACCCGCCAGGTGCGTGATTCAGACAGTAAGGTGCAGAGTGTGCTGCAGGAAACTATCCAGCATCGTATGCTCATCAAGACCTTGGAGAAGGATGATGCGATGGTGGATAAACTTGAGAATACGCAGAAGGAATTGCGCGGACACGTGGTGAAGCGTACGATGTTTAGCGTGTTCAGTAATCTGATAGTCAACTTCGGTTTTGCCTTAGGTTATCTTGTGGCTTTCCTTTGGGCGGCCATTCGCATGAGTGCCGGCAGTCTGAGCTTTGGTGGAATGACGGCTTTCCTGCAGTTGGTCAACAAGATACAGGTTCCGGCAAGAAACCTTACCAAGTTGGTTCCTGCCTTCGTGAGTGTCTTTACGGCAGCAGAGCGACTGATGGAACTGGAGGAAAATCCGCTGGAGGAACAGGGTGCGCCAATCCTGATACCTTCGCCTTGCGGCATCCGATTGCAGGATGTCTGCTATAGTTATAAGTTGGCTGAGGCTTCTCCGGAGGAAAAAATATTATATCAGAACCAGCCATTGGACAAGACGAATATCATCAATCATCTGAGTTTTGATTTCCGTCCAGGCAGCTGTACGGCTATTTTGGGAGAAACGGGTGCAGGAAAGACTACGCTTATCCGTCTGCTTTTGGCCTTGCTCCGTCCTCAGCATGGAAAAGTTGAGATTTATCATTCGTCGAAAAAGCAGGAAGAACTGTCGCCTCGCCACCGTTGCAACTTCGTATATGTTCCACAGGGCAATACCCTGATGAGCGGAACCATCCGTGATAATCTGAGATTAGGCAAGTTGGATGCTACAGATGAGGAGATGCAGGCAGCCTTGCATACGAGTTGTGCCGACTTTGTGATGGAATTGCCACAAGGACTTGACACGGTTTGCAGCGAACAGGGAGGAGGTTTGAGTGAAGGACAGGCACAGCGTATTGCCATTGCCCGAAGTCTGTTGCGCAATCGCAGCATCATGCTTTTTGATGAGGCTACGAGTGCATTGGATCCGGAAACCGAGCGTCAACTCCTTCAGAATATCTTGGCTTCGCATGATAAGACCATTATCTTCATCACGCATCGCCCTGCCGTAGTAGATTATTGTGATCAGGTATTGAAAATAGAGCGCACTCCGAGATAGAACGCATTTGAAGCAGTCTGTTTTCGTGTAATTATTATTAAAAATCTCGAAAACATTTGGCTATCTCGTTTTTTATTGCGTAATTTGCGTTGCGTAAAAAGCGCAATGGCTATTTGTGTAATGAATAATGATGAGATATGGCAACATTGAACAATCCTTTTGTTGTGTATGGTTATAAAGGAGCAGAGTATTTCTGTGACCGCCAGAAAGAAACCGAGAAGATGATTTCTACGCTGCATAATGAGCGTAACATCACGCTTGTCGCCCCTCGTCGTATGGGCAAGACGGGCTTGATACATCATGTCTTCCATCAGATGGAGGAGCAATATGAAGGGGTGAAATGTTTCTACCTCGACATTTTTGCCACCAAAAACCTGGAGCAAATGGTGCAAATCATGGCTTCTGAAATCATTGGAAAACTTGATACGGTTTCTCAATCGGCCCTTCGTAAAGTTCAGGAGTTCTTCAGTAGTTGGCGACCTACTTTGACGATAGATGAACTGACAGGAATTCCTACTTTTTCTTTAGATTTAAAACCGAGTGAGGGTAAGGAGAGTTTGAAGCGAATATTTGAGTATTTGAAGCAGTCTGGTAAGCGCTGCTACATCGCCATAGATGAGTTTCAGCAGATATTAAACTATCCTGAGGATGGAGTAGAGGCAATGATCCGTTCTTATATCCAGTTCTTGCCGAATGTATATTTCGTATTTTCTGGCAGTCAGCAGCACATGATGCAGGAGATGTTTCTGTCTGCCAACCGTCCATTCTTCCAGAGTTCTTTGGTGTTGTCTTTGCCTTGTATCGAAGAACAGGTGTATTTGGAATTTGCCAATCGCCTTCTGTCTTCTCAGCACAGGTCAATAGATGAATCCACCTTTTCTTATATCTATCAGCAGTCGGATTGTGTAACGTGGTATGTGCAGGCAATATTGCATGGCATTTATGAGCATGGTTCTTCTGAGATTACGAAGTCTTTGGTAGATGAGGTGGTTCAGGAGTTGATAGATGAGCAGGCGATGGCTTATCAGAACTATTGTGCCTGGCTTACAGAGAATCAGCAGCTGCTTCTATTGGCAATAGCTCGAGAGGGACTGGTGAGTTCGCCTTTGAGCCAGCAGTTTATCAGATTCCATCAGCTTCCTGCTACGAGCAGCGTGAAGACAGCGTTGAAGGCATTGGTGGATAAGCAGTTGGTAAGCAAGACCCCTAATGGTTATTTAGTAAGCGACCGCTTCTTTGCGAAGTGGATTTGTATTCAGTATGCATGAGAAGATTGGGTGTGACTTTATAAAATAGCAAAAGAGGTATTGCCCGAAAACGCTTTTGGGGAATACCTCTTTTAAAACTAAAACAAAACCAACTAACTAACTAATAAAAATAGTATGCCTAAACTAAACTCTATTTGTTATATTCTGCTGTAACATCCTTCACTTTATAGTTTTTTCCTTCCTTGGATGCTTTGATTTCAAAATAAGCCGTATCACAGCATCAGCATTCACTCTGCAAGAGTATCTCTTTTAAGAGGGTCGTTCTGTGAATCGGCAGAGCGTACTGGGTATCATGATTCTCGATGAAAGTAACAGCATAACGACGATAATTGGCATCATGCATAATAGAACAAGCTTCGAGAGTGAGTGCCATTACGGCGAGGAAGGGTGAAATATAATTTCTTCATGTTAATATACTTTTGATTGTTAATCTATTTTTATCGTAGGCTTGTATTGTTATTACGATGGCAAAGTTACGATAATTTTGATTAGCCTGTATCATCAATTGATGCAAATCAAGTGAATAAATCGTGCAAACGTTTGCACAAATTACTCATGGCATAAAGTGGAATTACATCTACATGACGACTGGCATTTTGAGATTCTTTGGTAGTTTGCTTATCGAAGAAAAGATGGTGTATTTGTGGTTCCTATCGGTTGTCTGAAAGACTAATTCCTCAAAGAAAGCACATTATAAGCTCTAACGAAGCGCTTTATTGGGGGCTAAGTTTTATTGAGGTCTAATGATGCGCTTTATTGAGGTCTAATGATGCGCATCATTAGGTGTTAACGAAGCGCATCATTAGGTGTTAATAAAGCGCATCGTTAAGTTGCAAAGAAGCGCTTCTTCGTCTGTCTGTAATTTTCGAGGAATTAGACTTCATTTTTTTCGTCCCTGTACCCACTTTTATTTTTCCCTGCCCACGGAAAAATTCTTGCGTGGGCAGGGAGAAAAATATACCTGGGCAGAGAAGGATATCAGAAAGCCCCATTGACAATAGAGTTCTTGGCATCACGATAAGCCTTCAAACTATCCATATTCTTTTCCTCCCTTACGAAAGTTCAATATATTATTGTCAAAACAAATCGCTATGGGTTCCATTGTTGAGAAACAGTAACGTTAGCTTTTCGTCGTTTTGTTCCCATAGCATCAACCAATCTGGGGTTATGTGACATGTCCTATTCTATGAGTTTTTAACCAAATCAGTAAAGTTCGACCAACTTTCAACTTTGAATCCTCTTAGATCTCTTACTGATTTCTTAAACCACTCTATTTTAGAAAGCTCCATAACTGTTTTTACAAGTGCAGCCAAATCATCATTCATCGTCATGTATATACTGCCTTGCACCCACTCGAAACCATTCTTCTTTAGAAGCTCTTTTATTTCGTAGTAAGCCTTGTTGTAAGGTTCGCCATAGTATTTTTGTAAATCAGAAATAACCATATCAAATGCTATTGCGTACATACTGCCTCCTTTGCTGGCTCAAATAAGTCCTTATATCCAAAGAATATGTTCCCATCTGCGGTTTTTGCGGAGATGACAATTCCTACGAAAGGATTGTTCTCAACTTCAATCACTTCGCCCTGTGTCCAGTCTTTGGCATGTGTCAAGTCTGGAGATATTAATACTTTGTCGCCTGTTCTCATAATCATAAAAATATAAATGTTGTACTTATTCGGTGCAAAGAAAATGCAAACGAGCGCAAAGAAAGCTTGCTTTCAATTTGCCGAGTGCAGCTTTTCTTCTGCAAAGATACGACTTTTCCTCCTAACTTCCAAAGTTTTAGGGAAAAATGTAGGGATGGGGATAAAGAAATTAGCTCTATGTATTCAGCATAACACAGCCCAAAAGGCATCTCCACCTCTGTTCTGGATAATAGATCTTGTGCAAAGACGTTATCATATTATCAAATAAGGTTACTATAGCTTTGCAGCCATCAACATATATCTTGAATGGTTGCTGTGACTAAATCCTCGTTTTCCTCATCTTTTATATTTGGATTGTCCTAAAAATCAAAGAAAATCATGTGATTTTTAAAAAAGAACCATTAAGAGCTTATGATTTTCGATATTTTTTTGTATTTTTGCCCTCAAAAGCAACAATTTGCGCAAATAAGTGCGGAAAAGTGTGTTGGTATCACACAAAACTGCACTAAATAATGTAATTTATGAGAATCAGTAGAGACATAATCAGTACATTTAAGGAGTGGAAAGACGCTCCAATGAGAAAGCCTATTCTTTTGCAAGGAGCAAGACAAATAGGTAAGACATGGGCAATGGAAACTTTTGGCAAGGAGAGTTTTGAATACTGCGCTAAGTTTGATTTTGATAGGCAAGAAGAACTGAAGTCTGTATTTCAAAACACCAAAATACCAGAAAGAATCATCAAGGAATTAGCGCTTTTTTGTGATGTACCCATCATTGCGGGAAAAACTTTGATAATCTTTGATGAAATCCAAGAATGCGAGGAAGCACTTAATTGTTTGAAATATTTTTGTGAGGATGCGCCTGAGTATCATATCATGGCAGCAGGTTCTCTCTTGGGGGTTGCTGTCAAAAAGCGACGGATGACAGTTCCTGTAGGTAAAGTAAGAGTTATACGCATGTATCCTCTTTCTTTTAAGGAGTTCTTGCGTGCAAGCGATATCCATACCTATGAATATATTGAACAACTAACTGCCATAGAGAAACTTCCGGAGATTATCCTAAACAAATTAAAATTGGAGTATCGAAGATATTTAGTGTGTGGCGGTATGCCTGATGCTGCATGTGCAATGTTGGAAAATCAAGGTATGGAAAATGTTGATGCCATCTTGCAGGATATTTTGGATTTGTACGAACTTGATTTCGCCAAATATGCAGAGCCACGTGAAATACCACGAATTCATGCCATTTGGCATTCTTTACCATCTCAACTGGCAAAGGAAAATAGAAAGTTTGTTTATAAGGTAGTTAAGCCAGGGGCAAGAGCTAAAGACTATGAGGATGCTCTGCTTTGGTTGGAAGATGCAGGTATGATTTATCGTATAAACAACATAACAAGACCTCTCTTCCCTCTGTCTGCATACGAAGATTTGAGCGCATTCAAACTTTATGCTTGCGATTGTGGCCTCTTACGCCGTCTTGCCAAGTTGCCGAGTAGTATTATTGTTAGTCCAACGGCTAATTATACTGAGTTTAAAGGGGCAATGGCAGAAAATGCTATTTTACAATCTCTCATGCCTATACTTCGAAGGGAAGTGCCCTTTTATTGGTCACCTGACAGTAGGGCAGAGATAGAATTTGTTATACAATGGAACGATGAGATTATTCCGATAGAAGTAAAGGCGGAGAATTGTGTGAGTGGAAGAAGTTTGTCTGTCTATAAGGAAAAATATGCTCCTAAGCATCGTATCCGGTTCTCTTTCCTTAATCTACAATACAATTGTGGAATGTTGAGTTGTCCTTCACCGATGGCAGATTGGCTACCATCCTTGTTGGAGCGATGTTAAGTCTTACCAGAACTTCCAAAGTATTAGGGAAAAATGTAGGGATGGGGATAAAGAAAAAAATAGGCGGCTCTCGGATTGGGAAAGCCGCCTATTGAATATTGTTGTTTCGATGACGAAACAAAGGATTATTTATTCTTTGATGTCCCAATGACCTCCAAATGTAGAAGAACCAACACGCTCTATTCTTTTTGAGCCTTTAGCTTTTCTATGTGTTTTTGTATTGCACTTGCCTTGATACCTATTTTGTCCACGAGTTCTTGTCTTGTTATATACGGATTGTCTTTTATTAATTCAAAAACTTTTTCAATGGTTTTTGGTGATGTCCGCCCTTTTCCACAAGTGAAGGTACAACACCTATAACACGTCCGCCTCCTTGGTGCATAACCTTGGCTATGCAGTTCATAAGTCCATGGTTGGTACCTATTAATCTTTATTCTTGAGCTTCATTTATTGTTCCTTGCTGATTTCCTCAATCTGCTTTATCATTTCGTCATTGGTCTTTTGCATCTTTTGGTAAATCCACCATGCAACAGCCACACCAATGAAGGCACCTGTGCCACCACCATAGAACCTAAACCACATGCCAGTATCGGCATTTATGGCAATGAGATGAAAGCCTATTTCTATTAATAACCATATGCTCATGACTATTGTGGCTGTCAACATTATGGCAGTTTGCTTGGCGCGACGTTGTTTCATCTTTACCAATTTCTCTATTGTGTCGATAAGGTTGTCGCGACTGTAGTCGCTGTCTTTAATAGCTCGCATGTTGATGTCGTAGTCGCACCAAATATCACATAGAAGTAATATGACGAATGTGACGACACTCCACCAAGACAAGTTGAAGTTGTACTTAGCGGCAAATGCTAAGTATAGAAATATAGGGATGAGAATAATCTCGCCTATGATTATCTTCTTAATCCATGAGAATTTCTTCTTCATCGACTCTGCCATAATACGGCTGTTGATAATCTCTTGCTGTTCAAGTTGTTTCTTGAACGATGCCATCTGCGAACGCATAATCTCGAGTTCGTTGTTATTGTTTATCTTTTCCATATTGAATGATTTTTGTAGGTTGAATATTGATGATAATATAAAGGTTTTCCATTATCTTGTCGAATAATAGATAAAAATATTAACGTTAATGGTTATTCCTTCATTCGTTTCAGTTGTTCACGGATGCGCACCAATCTGACAGAAACATTCTTTGGTGTAATGCCGATGATAGCAGCAATTTCGTCGTAGCTGATGTCTTCGAGCCATAACAACACTATTGCACGGTCGAGAGGTTGCAGGCGGCTTATGCGTCGATGCAGAAACTGAGCCTGTTCTGATTTCACTTCACGGCTGTTGAAATAGTCTACGTCCATAGACAGCTGTGCCTTATGGTTGCGTTTCTTGCGTTTGTCGATGGTGATGCAAGTGTTCAGTGCCACACGGTAAATCCATGTTTTGATGTTGCTGCGTCCGTCAAACGATTCCATGCCGTTCCACAGTCTTATGAGCACCTCCTGAAACATGTCGGCAACCTCGTCGTTGTCTTTTGAGAACATATAGCACACGGTATATATGGTGCTACGGTTGCGACGAACAATGTCGGTGAATTGTTGTTCGTTTTCTTTCATAATTTATGTCTTATTTGGTATTTTCTTTACCCTTTAGACTAAGGGTTGGAATGGTTTGCTACATGAAAAAGAAAAAATATTTTTAATAGGTATAGACAGTTTGGGTCGAGCGCACTTCGCCCGACCCACTTATAATTATTATTACAGTTCGTTAATCCACTTGGTTATTGTCTCCAGCACTTCTGGAGCAATAGTTTCTTCTATTTGCTGATATTCCACAACGCTGCCAGTTGAACAATGTTGGAACAGATGGTTTACACCATCAATCTTCTTTATAGTGTGCTTGCAGTTGGAGAGTCCAGTTTCAAGTATAGTTGTATTGGCGGCGCAGTCCACTTGAGTGTCTTTTGTGCCGTTAAGTGCTAACACTGGGCATTTAATCTTGGACAACTGCTTGCCAGCATCTACAGTTATGAAATGGCGTATGTATGGCGAGTTGGCTTGCTCTAATGATCTTTTTAGGATAGGCTTTAAGTTGTCTGGCACTCCGTCGATGGTTATCTCACTTGTCTTCTTGCCATTTGCAATCTCGTTGAGAATATTTGAAATGGTAGCGCAGTAGGAATCAACCATATCCTTAGGCAAATTTATGGCAGACATAGCTTGGCGGTTCTGCATCACGAGAGTTTCTTTACCAGATATAGCCATGCCAGCGAGCGACACAATGAAGTCGGCTTTGCCTTCAGCTGCAAGCATCATGGCTATTGTGCCGCCCTCGCTATGTCCTAATATTCCAACCTTGTTGAAACGCTTGCGCAATAAAGGTAAGGCAGATGCGGCATCTTGGAGGAAATCGGCTGTTGTGAATTGACCGAAATCAATATTCTTATCATTCCAACCACGGTCGTCATAACGTAAGGAAGCAATGCCTTGACGGGCTAATGCATCTGCAATTACGGCAAAGGGTTTATGTTCAAACAGTTCTTCGTCACGGTTCTGCTGTCCGCTACCAGTAACCATCAGCACTACGGGAGTTGTCTTAGAATAGTTTTGTGGTAGGGTGAGGGTTCCGTTGAAAGTGTATCCTGCATTTGTGAAGCTTATGTTCTCTTCCTTATATGGAAATGGAGCAACCGGAGTTTGCGGACGTTTAACTACAAGTTTGCCGGGCTTTAGTGTAAGAGGTATGGGGAAACCATTTTGGGTGTATGTACCTTTAATTTCGCCATTCTCCATCTTTCCCTCAAATGTGGCTCCAATCATCGCAACCGAAACCTTTATTGTACCGTCGTCCTTAATAGTCTTCTCGGCTGGTATTCCTTTAGCACCTTGCGAAGGCGAATCCATGGTGCAGCCGTCGCCAGAGAAGTTGAATACTAAAGGCAACTTAGTTCCCATTATGTTTAGTTCGCCGTTCCATGCTCCTTCCTGTGCATTGGCTGCAAGTGAGGCAAGTGCAATAAACACTGTTGTGATGATTCTTGTAGCTTTCATAATTGTATTTCACTACTGTCCAATAAAAAAGGGCAATTCGATCTTTGAAACAGTTGAATTATAGTCTTTTATGCAGTATTTTGCAA
>USJD01000080.1 GCA_900554835.1 uncultured Prevotella sp.
CCTCTACCACTGGCGAAAGGCGGTGGATTTCATCGATGAAAAGCACATCGTTAGGCTCCAGGGAGGTAAGGATACCTGCCAGGTCGCCCGGCTTATCGAGCACAGGGCCTGATGTAATCTTGAAGCCCACACCCAGTTCGTTGGCGATGATGTTACTCAATGTGGTCTTACCCAGTCCCGGAGGACCATGCAAGAGGGTATGGTCGAGCGGTTCGCCACGATATTTGGCAGCCTCAACAAAGACCTCGAGATTTTCTACCACGCCATTCTGTCCGCTGAAATCAGAAAACTTCAGCGGGCGCAGCGCCTTCTCGAATTCCTTTTCGGCAGGCGAAACCATTTCTTGTCTTATATCAAAATCTTCGTTCATTCTATGACTATTATCGATAATATGGGTGCAAAGTTACACATTTGTTGCGGAATTAAAGAAGAAAAGCCGAATTATTTTGCCTCAGATTTTGCACAATCCAAGAAGATTCGTGCAGATTCGTAAGCTCAAACCAACAAAAATGTTATAATTTGATATTTAATTATTAAATAATTTGCTTATTCGGTAGAAAAGACGTACTTTTGCACCCAATATTGAAAGCGAGGAAAGAAGGAGGAGAGGAGAGAAAGAAGAGAGATCGTCAAAGACAATCATCCAAGAGATCGCAAATAAGAGAGAAATATCAGGATTTTAAAAAGAAATAGAATTATGCTAAAGTTTTTTCAGGGGCTCAGCAAGTTGCTGGCCAATTACACCTCTATTTTCGTAATAGGTGTAGCAGTATTCACATTCTTCTTCCCACATACCTTCGACTGGGTGCGCGGAACTACTCAAACCGTCATTCTCGGCATCATCATGCTCACCATGGGTCTGACCTTGACCACCAACGACTTCAAGATTCTGGCTCAGCGCCCGCTAGATGTCTTCATCGGAGCCTGTGCCCAGTTTATCATCATGCCGGGTGTGGCTTACACCCTGGTTCATGTGTGGCATCTTGACCCAGCCCTGGCACTCGGAATCCTGCTGGTAGGTTGCTGTCCGGGCGGCGTTTCGAGCAACATCATGAGTTATCTGTGTCATGGCGACGTAGCTTTCTCCGTAGGAATGACCTGCGCCTCTACCATTCTTGCACCGGTGATGACTCCGCTGCTGATGAAGATTACGGCAGGCGAGATTATCCATGTAGATGCTGTGGGAATGTTCATCAACATCCTCATCGTCACGATTATTCCTGTAGCCATCGGCTGCGCCCTCAATTACGTATATGGCAAGAAAGAATACTTCCCTACCATCCAGAGCCTCATGCCGGGTATCAGTGTAACCTGTCTGGCCATTATCGTAGGCGGTGTGATTTCTACGGTTCACGATGATCTCGTAGCCCGTGGCTTGATGCTTTTCCTCTGGACTTTTGCGGTGGTTTTCTGCCACAATACCTTGGGTTATCTTCTGGGTTGGCTGGCAGGCAAATGTGCCGGATTCAATACAGCCAAGAAGCGCACCATCAGTATTGAGGTGGGAATGCAGAACGCTGGTCTTGCCACGGTGCTTGCCGGCAATTTCTTTGCCGCCCAGCCTTTGGCCGTATTGCCTTGCGCCATCAGTTGTGCCTGGCACAGTATTTCCGGCACGATTCTCGCAGGAATCTATCTGAAATGGGACCATATGCATGGGAAGGACTAATTCCTTTCCCACTCCATTCTCATAGAGATTCATTATCCTCTGCTGGAGCTTTCTTCCAGAGATTCCTTACTGGAGGCTTCCATAAAGATTAATTCATCCTTTACTGGAGGCTTCTCCTGAATCTTTACTGGAGTTTTCCATAAAGATCAGATCATTCTTTGCTGGAGGCTTCTTCATCAGAGATTAAATCATTCCAGAAAACTAAATAAAACAAAAAAGAAAAATATGCTCTCAGAGCTTCTGAATTTAGGGACTCTTTCTCTGCTTTCTTAAATAACATGTCAGCATGTTCAAACTGTCCTTTATTCAAAAGTTCGTCCACTTTTGACAATTGAGACATTTCCTGCTGACGACAAAAAGTCATAAACAAGAAATATAAAAACACTTTATAACGCTCATAATACTTCTTTCTTGAGTTTAAACAAGAACAGCTCATGTGAAACTAAAACAATTTCACATGAGCTGATTTGATTTATTTTCCGGTTTGCAGCAGCTGAACTGCACGCAGAACGATCTCGTTCGTCTCATTCCATACCTGGAAATATTGACTCATATCCCAAATATCGCGCGCTACAAGGGCTTTCAACTGAATAGCTAAGTATTTCTTCGTCTGAGCTAATTCAGCCTCGTCCTTCGCCTCTATTTTCTCTTTCTTGCCATCCTCGATGATCTCATCCACAAGCGACTGAGGAACCTGATAGGTCTTCATGAACTTACTAAAGTCCTTGAACTGGGCTTTCAACTCCTTGCGATGAGCATCGATGAACTTCAGACTGTGATTGATGACAATGCTCTTAGCCGACAACTGACGATGCAATTTGGTGTATTTGGTCGTATCGAGCGGCACAAAATAATCGGGCATGATGCCTCCGCCGCCATAAACCACACGATGCTTGCGCAGGGTGTAATACTTCAGAGAGTCGGACAGGTGAATGCTGTCCTGATTGGTAAACTCACCATGCTTGTATCGCTTGTCAAGATCCATCGCATAATCCTCGCGGTCGCCCTTCTTATAAGGCTTCTGGATGCATCTGCCGCTTGGCGTATAGTAATGGGCAATGGTGAGACGGATTTCACTGCCATCTTCGAAGGTAAGCGGACGCTGCACCAGTCCCTTGCCAAAGGTTCGGCGACCCACCACTACACCTCGGTCCTGATCCTGTATAGCACCGGAAACGATTTCTGCCGCAGAAGCCGTAAACTCATTGGTGAGGACAACAATCTTGCCCTTGCGCCAGCGACCATTGGCCTCTGCACGGAACTCCTGACGGGGAGCCCTGCGACCATTGGTATAGACAATCAGATCACCCTTCTCCAGGAACTCATTAGCTATCTTTGCCGCAGTCTGCAGATAACCTCCACCATTATCCTCCAGGTCGAAGATAAGGTCTTTCATGCCCTTCTTCTTCAGGGAATCCATCGCCTCGGAAACCTCCTTGTGACTCGTCATTCCAAAACTTCCCAGACGAATATAACCGATGCCCGGACGAATCATATAGGCTGCATCCATCGTAGTAACAGGAATCTTATCACGTTTCACCTTGAAGGTAAGCTTATCCTTGATGCCGCGGCGCACAATGGTAAGGTTTACAATCGTACCCTTAGGACCACGGAGCCGTTTCATGATTTCCTCCTTACTCATCTTGACGCCCGCAATGGCAGTATCATTTACCGCTACAATACGGTCGCCGGCGATAATGCCCACCTTCTCGGAAGGACCATTGGTAACTGGCTGGATGACCAGGAGCGTATCATCTACCATATTAAACTGCACGCCGATGCCATCAAAAGAGCCATTCAGAGACTCGTGCATCGACTGGGTTTCTTTGGCAGTGGTATAGGAAGAATGAGGGTCCAGCTTTTCGAGCATTCCCCGGATGGCGTCCTCTACCAGTTTATTCTCATCCACACTATCCACATAGAGATTGGCAATAGCAATTTCAGCCCTGCCCAACTTCTCTATCGGGCTGTTCTTGCCCATTTTTACGCGCAACTGGGCACTGACAGAAGTTACTGCCAAGAATGCCGCTAATGCAATAAATAGATATTTCTTCATTTCTAAATCTTAAGCTTTATGAAAGAGAGAAATCCTTCAAGAGTCAACAGTCAACAGTTAACAGTTCTATTTTCTATGGTTTCCCGTTTCAATGGTTCCCGTTTTCAATAGTTTCCCCACGAAAGCACTTGAATTCTTCACTCTTCGTTCTTCACTCTTCACTTCATTCACTCTTCACTTAACTCAATCCATCGGTTCAGAATCTTCCTCTGGAATATCCTCCTCAATCACCAGATTGTCGATGATGAAGTTCTGGCGCTCCATGGTATTCTTTCCCATATAGTATTCCAGAAGCTTCTGAACCTGGTCGTTCTTATGCAGCGTAACCTGCTCCAAACGCATATCAGGACCTATGAAATGAGCAAATTCCTCTGGAGAAATCTCGCCGAGACCCTTGAATCGGGTGATTTCCGGGTCTGGTCCGAGTTCACGGATAGCCTGCTGGCGCTCTTCATCACTATAGCAATAGTGGGTAATGAAATCGCCTTTCTTCTCCTTGGGTCCCAACTTGGCATCGGCATCAGCCACAGCCTGCTTGTTCTTGATCTTGGTACGCTTGTTGCGCACACGGAACAATGGGGTCTGCAATACATAAACATGGCCCTTCTTGATGAGGTCTGGAAAGAACTGGAGGAAGAACGTGATGATGAGCAGGCGGATGTGCATTCCATCGACATCGGCATCCGTGGCCACAATCACCTTGTTGTAGCGCAATGAATCCAAACCATCCTCTATATCAAGCGCAGCCTGTAGGAGGTTGAATTCCTCATTCTCATACACCACCTTCTTGGTCAGTCCGAAGCAATTCAGCGGCTTACCACGCAGAGAGAAAACCGCCTGGGTATTTACATCGCGACTCTTGGTGATGCTTCCGCTCGCAGAATCTCCCTCAGTAATGAAGATGGAACTCTCCTCCTTGCGGTCGTTCTTCGCATCGCTGAAGTGGATGCGGCAGTCACGGAGTTTACGGTTGTGAAGGTTGGCCTTCTTGGCGCGCTCACGTGCCAACTTGGTCACACCAGCCATTGCCTTGCGCTCACGCTCGCTCTCCTTGATCTTGTTTTCCAGGATTTCAGCCACATCCTTATGGATATGAAGATAGTTGTCCACTTCCTTCTTCAGGAAATCGCCCACATATTTATTGATGGTTTCCCCACCATTCGGAGTCATCGTCGTACTTCCGAGCTTGATTTTCGTCTGACTTTCAAAGACAGGTTCCTCTACATTGATGGCAATAGCCGCCACCAGTCCGTTGCGGATGTCGCCATACTCATACTTGCCGTAGAACTCCTTGATGGTCTTGGCAATATGCTCCTTGAAAGCACTCTGATGAGTACCTCCCTGGGTAGTATGCTGACCATTGACGAAGGAATAGTATTCCTCGCCATACTGATTGGTATGAGTAAAGGCTATCTCAATATCCTCACCCTTCATGTGGACAATATCATAGAGACCCTCATTGGTCATATTGTCGCTCAAAAGGTCCTGCAGACCATGACGGCTGAGGATACGGCGACCATTGTGCATGATGGTGAGACCTGTATTCAGATAAGTATAGTTGCGGAGCATCGTCTCCACGATGTCATCATGGAAACTGTAGTTCTTGAAGAGCGTATTGTCTGGTTCAAAAAAGATGAAAGTACCATTCTCATCCTCCGTCTTGGAAGTCTTGTCTTTCAGGAGATTACCGCGTTCGAAAATAAGATGGCGCACCTTGCCGTCGCGGAATGACTTCACCTCGAAATGGGAACTGAGGGCATTGACCGCTTTCACACCGACACCGTTCAGACCGACACTCTTTTTGAACGCCTTGCTATCGTACTTACCACCGGTATTCAGCACGCTGACAGCCTCAACGAGCTTTCCCTGCGGAATACCACGGCCATAGTCGCGGACGCTGACACGCAGATTGTCCTCTATATCGATTTCCAGACGTGCTCCAGCCCCCATTTTAAACTCATCAATGGAGTTATCGACCACCTCCTTCAAGAGCACATAAATACCATCCTCAGGCAAGTTACCATCGCCCAGACGACCGATGTACATACCCGGACGGGTACGCACATGCTCCATATCGCTCAAGTGGCGGATATTGTCATCTGTATATTCTACAGGTTGCTCCTGAGGGGTATTTGCCAGTTCTTCGGCAGCACTCTTTTCATTCAAGTTTTTATCTTCAGGCATAAATTCCTCCTTGTAATTCTGATTTTATTTTATACGAACAGTTGCTATTTACTTGATTTTCTTAATATAGCAGTTGCGACGCTTGTGAAGGATAGGGTCTAAGACGCCCCATTGTCCCTGCACAGCAACATTCGCTTCCATTTCCACCTGTGTTTCTCCCCACTCGATTCCATACTTCTGATAGATAGGAATCAGGTCGGCAAAAAGCAGCGCATTGGCACCCTTGGCACGGTATTCTGGCTGGATACCGATGAGCAGGAGGTCAACGATCTTGGTCTTATGGAACTTGATGGCACGCAGCAGATGCCACCAACCGAAAGGAAACAGTCTGCCCTTATGGCATTTCTGCAGGGCTTTGGTAAGAGAAGGCATCGTAATACCGATTCCTATCATCTTATGATCCTCTGTAGTCCAATCTTCGATGGCAGTCACAAAGTTCAGATCGAGCAAAGCTAAATACATCTTGATGTACTGGTCTATCTGCTTCTGAGAGAGTTCGGAATAGCCATAGAGATGCTTGTAAGTATCATTGATAAGGTCGAAAATCTTCTGTCCGTATCCGCCCTGATAAATATCCTTACGGGTAAGCTTGCGGGCATGGAGATTATATCTTTTCTCAATCATCGCCGCAATCTTGGCATATTTCTCCGGGATGGTATCTGGCACTATCAGCTTATACTCTACGTACTTATTATCTACGGTAAAACCCTCCAAAGCCTCTACGTGCTCCGGATAATATGAATAATTGTAGATGGTAGGCATGGTGCCGAGCTGATCAAAGCCCCAGGTAAGCATGCCTTCCGGATCCATATCCGTAAAACCGAGCGGACCTACAATATCTTCCATTCCCTTCTCCTTGCCATATTTCTCTACAGCATCGAAGAGAGCCTTGGAAACCTCACGGTCGTCAATGAAATCAATCCACCCGAAGCGCACGGACTTTCGATCCCAACGCTTATTGGCCTTATGGTTGATAATAGCAGCGACACGTCCCACTACCTTGCCCTCTTTATAAGCAAGGAAATACTCTGCCTCGCAAAACTCGAAAGCGGCATTGCGATCTTTGCTAAGTGTGTTCATGTCGTCGCTGAAAAGATTGGGCGCATCATACGGATTGCCCTCGTATAGGTCGTAATGGAAGTCGATGAACGTCTTCAAATCCTTCTTACTCTCGACCCTCTTAATTTCTATTAATGACATGATAATTCAAACTAGTTTGTTATTTTAAACATGCAAAAATAGCAATATTTCGCCAAACGACCAAATATTGCTATCTTTATTTTCAGTTTTTTAGATATTTAGCACATTGAAAGACAAAGGTGTACCTCCCAATTTTGTGTGAGAAGCTCCAAGATACACCTTTACAGTCATATAGATTTTTTTGCTTTCTTACTAGAAGAATACCACTCTTTTCGTAATCTTTTTCATATTTTGTTAAATTGAAAATTTTATATTATGCAATATTAAAATGCAAATAACTATAAGTGTTATTATTACAAATGGGAGGGCAAAAAGTAAAGCGGGGATAAAATCCCATGCCACGATGTACCAATATGAGTACATTGGAGCCATAATGGAAATGCCTCCAAAACAAAAGCATGTATATGTGTTTACAGGCTCTTTTTCCGGATGAATCCTTTGCCCACAATGAGTACAGCTTACATAACAAGATGTACCATGCCAAAAGTATTTGCTTACAATACTAAATGGTATTTGGCCTCCACATGTAGGACATTTCGCTTGACAAATCTTTCTGTGCCAATTTTTAAAATCCATATTCTTCATTTTTTAGTTTTTGATTCTGGGTGCAAAATTACTGCTTTTTTCAATAGAAATGTTAGGCAATTGTTAGATTTATGTTAGATTTTCATTAATATGGCTAAAAATGTGGTATTTTAAGATAAATTGCTGCTAGTTGCAATATCTTCCAAGAACATCAAAAAGGTTACTTCACCAGATGCTTCTTAATCCACTCCATCTGGTTGCGATTGGTATCGGTGGTTGTCCAATGCTCGTTGATAGGAGTAAGCAGCGATTCCTTCTTGCATTTCAGGGTATTCCACACGGCGTAGCTGGTGGTTGGCGGACAGGTATTATCATTATATCCCCATGTAAGATAAGTAGGCGCCTTTACCTTGCGGGCAAAGTTCACCACATCATAATAAGCCAGGGTGTTGAGACAATCCTTGTTCTTCAATATCTCATGATATTTATTGAAGTGAGGATAACCGCCCGTTCTTCCCTTCTCAGCGTAAGCAGCCATATCGCTGAGTGCCGGATGGTTAGCCACGCACTGGGTTACTCTGCTATCCAAGCCTGCTGCGATAATTGCCAAGGCGCCGCCCTGACTTCCGCCCTGCACAGCCACATTCTTTCCATCCCATTCTGGGAGCGAGGTAAGGAAGTCGATGCAGCGCACCAATCCCTGATACACATGGCGCATGTAGTAGCGGTTCTTATCTTCCAAGCCATTGGCAAGATATCCCCCGTTTGCATCGTTGAATCCCTTGCTTATCTCCTGGAAGGTTTCAGCAGGAAGACGTGGGTCGAGGCCATGGATTTCTATCTCGAAGCGAATGAATCCGTTCTCTGCATAATACTTGTTGCGCAGAGGTTCCTTGATGGTCTTAATGCCGGCTCCCGGAGGGGTGAGCACCACGGGATGGTTGCCCTGGGTGGCATTCTTGGGATAGAAGAGATAGCCATACATCGCATGTCCCATCTTATCTATCTGAAGTTTTACGAGATAGCAATCTATCTTATCGGTACAATACTCCTTGGCGAGTTCCTTGGTGTAGCTCAAGGGAACGTTCTTCAGTTCATCCTTCGCCTCCTGCCAGAAACTGTCGAAATCCTTAGGCTCCTGGGTATAAGGCTGAATCTTATCCACCGAGAATCCCACTTTCACATGATGCTGATAGGTTTTGCCATCAAGCTGATAAGATAATCTCAGATCTCTGAATCCCGGAGTCTTTCGGGTTCCGATGTTCACGATGGCGCGCCCATTCTTCAGTCTGAAGCTTCCCTGCTTATCAGCCTTGAGCAGGTCATCGCCTATTTCATACTTCACCTCGCCGTCACGAGGTATTCCATACTTGTAGAAGCTTACTTCCACCTTAGCCTGCTCCCCGGTGCGATAGAGCCAGTCGGCATGATCGGGCACGGTAAGCCAAAGATAATCACTACGATAGGGATAGTTCTCCGCCTTGATGCTTAACCCGCTCATCATGTTCATCGCCAGGATAAACATGAGCGAGAGATAAATTGCTCTTAATTTGTTCATTGCTTAATATATTTTGCTTTAAAATTGATTAATAGCTGCTTGATGTTATTGTTTTTATTAATAACTGATGTTTGGGCACACCAAGAAGCCTTATTGCGACCATACGCAGGAAAGCGTAAAGTCAAAATGAAGCACTTGAGTTAGCGAAATGATGTGGATGAATTGGCAGATTGAGACATCTGCGTTGGCTGACAGATATAGCTGAGTTAACCAACAGATATAGCTACGATGGCTCGTAGAGACACCAGATCTGATTAAATGAACTAGAATATGATGTGCAGGGAAGGTGCCTTTCTCGGTACTCTATAACTAAAATATCAAGAAAGGCACTTATCACTATACACAACTCCTATAACGGAATCACACCACTCATGTATACCTTGATGAGCCCACGAGCCTTGGCTAAACTAAACTTCTTCGGGTCGAAGCCTTCTCCCAGCCACTCCTTCATCTCCTCATACTCCTCATTTTGAGGATTCTTGAGCACTTCCAAAAGATGGCGATAGCCATAGACTCCTCCACAGTCCTCAGGAGGACAGGCACCTGTTGCCTTGAGCAAGTTCACAGGGATTTCCTCCTTCCCATCTACTTCTGTCTTCTCCACAAGTTTTACCTCGTGGTTCCAACTATCTCCAAAGTCGTATTCCCATACAATCTTGCTTCCCACTCTATTCAACAGGTTACCAACGGTATACTCACGAGAATCAAATCCCCAATCTAAGCCACCATCCTCATCAGGCAAAAGATAGCAGTCATTTCCTCTCATAAACTGGTTGAGATGGTATCCTTCCCAACCAACGGCATACACCAAGACTTGACCCAGACAATCCAAACGTAAATCAGAAGGTACCACCAGCTGGCGATAAACCTTACGTGGAGAACCTTTCAGGGAAACATCGAGCGTAAGAGCATACTTCTGCTTTTTATTCTTCGACTTGCCTGATTTTGCGGCTTTCGGCTTGCTTGGCTTAAAACCGCATTCCTTATAGAATAAAGCATCTGCATCCCGCTCGTCGTCCTCATCTCCCCATTCGTACTCGTCGGGTTCCTGTAATCGGTTCAGCCAATCTTCGTCATTACCACCCAAGAGGTCAAAGTCATTATTCTCTCCTACCAACATCTCGTCGAAGAGTTCCTCGAAATCGGCAATCTCCACGATTCGCTCATCGGTTCCCTTGGTAAGCAACTGGGTTACACCCTTGATTCTATTCTTGATTTCCACAGGCGGAACCTGATACTCCTTATAGATGGTCTTGATGAGCGGCAACAGCTCGACTGCCTTGATTTGTGCGAGCGACTTCACGCACCAGTCCATTGCCATCGAAGGAATGGTTACTTCCACACACGACTTCAATACATCGGAAACCCAAGCCAACACTTGAAGCCTGCAAGCAGGATTCTCCACAGCCATCTGCACTGCCGCATTGAAAACGATGGGATAAACCTCCGAGACAAAGCCATCGGTCTTCATCATCTCTTTCATTTCCTCCAAATGTCCTACGCCGACATGAGCCAACATCAAGGTTGCCGCATCTTCAAATCCACAATAGTAGAACTCATAGAAGCTGGGATTCTGCTTCAACGTCTCTATAGCAACATCGAAGAGACCTGTAATATGGAAATCATCAACAAGGCGGAATGCCGCAAACAGCGGCAGGGCTGAGGCATCCTTCACTCTGCCATATTTCCCTTTCTGACCGTCAGCCAGAATACACATCATGAAATTACGCAAAGCATCTTCTCTCTCTTGCTGGGAAAGAGAAGCCATTGCCTCATGTGCCTGCTCATACGATGCTATAACATCACTAGGCTTGGCTGCATTAATCAATGGAACCAAGTATTTTGCCAAAGGCTTTACCTGCTTGGCGTAATCGGGACATTGATAGGTATACATATCCTCCTGCATCTCTTTCATGCTCTTACCAGACCGTGCATAAACATCGAGACTATCCATGAGCTGCATCTGCTGCTCTGGCGACAAGCCACTCAGCATTTCCGAGAACACAGCCATCAATGGATTGCCACCTCCTAAACCTATTCCTTTTTTCTTCTTTGCCATATTTTAAAATTATTCTATTCGTTAATATTTTGTTCCTTCTTACGATTATAACAATGGGGTCATATACAACGGCAAGTATACGATTCCATCTTCGATCTTCAAATCCTTATCGTGAAGAACATAAGGAGTAGCCAACTGTTTGCCGTATTTATTGATACACTTGTTAAGAGAGGTAAGCGTGTACTTCTTCCCCGACTTTACTTCTATCGGAGAGATATTATGACGACTTGTAACCGTAGGCTTGGAAATCAGAAAATCTATCTCCATACGGTCTTCTGCTTCCTTAGCTGAAGGCTTACTGAAGAAATAGAGTTTATGACCAGCAGCCCTCAACATCTGGGCCACAATATTCTCTACCAACATACCTTCATTCACTTCTAGCTTATCAAACATCAATTTCTGATATAGCTCTGTCGTAACAATACCCCTCTCATCAAACGCATGACTTATCAACAACCCAGTATCACCCATATAACACTTCAAGGTGGTTCGCTCTTCATTGAGTTTAAGTCCAATGCTAGGCTCCGTAGAATTATAGCAGCAGTTGATGATTTTAGCATCCGAAAGCCAAAAGAATGCCTCAGAATAATTTCGCATACGGGCCTCCAACTGCAAGTCTGCTAGCTTAAACTTTTTCTCATGCTTCTGCAATTGACCTGGAATCTCATCAAAGATAGCTGCAACTTTTGTCTCCTGATTATCGGCATACTTCCGAATATCATTACGATAAAGCCCCAATATGTCTCGCTTTCTCTCATCTACCTGATTGAAATCACCTGTTTCCACATAGGTTTGTACAGCCTGTGGCATTCCGCCCACAATCATATATTTCCGGAAATAATCCAGTGCCCGACGATGAAAGCCCCCCATAGGTTGCTGCTTAGCAAACTGATTTTGAATATATGGCATCATCATCTCATCGCCCATAGCCCACAAGAATTCCTCAAAATCCATCGGAAACATTTCGATGGCATGTTCCTCGGAAGGCAACATGATGTCTTTCACGTTTTTCTTAATGGAAATAAGCGACCCTGTCTCTATGTAGTCATAGCGACGATCTGCCACAAGATGCTTTATGACCGCTCTGGCTCTTGGGCAAAACTGTATCTCATCAAAAATCACGAGCGAATGCGCTTCCTCATCTGCATTTTTTCGGGGTGTCAGCTTTTTCTTGCCATACAACTCCAAACTAGCTAGAAGCATATCTATATCATCCATATATAGTTCAAAGAACTCTATAACCTTAGGATTCACCCTACTAAAATCCACAAAAAGATAAGAGTCATATTCGGTTTGAGCAAACTTCTCAACAATATAACTCTTTCCGATACGTCGTGCGCCCTCTATCAATAGAGCCACGTCACCTCGCCTATTTTGCTTCCAATCAAGCAGTTGCTGATATATTTTCCTTTTCATGCCATTACATTTTACACGTTTTCGAGGTTTTCAAAACTGCGTTTTTACACATTTTCGAGATTTTCAATGTTGCAAATATACACATTTTCGAGGAAATCAAAGGATCTTTTCTGCATTTCTTTAAGTTTTTAACCTTTTGAAACATCATAAAGCCCCAATACTATACCTATTCTATGCTTTCTCCGTTATCAACAGCACATGACTTTCATCGCTCAGCGAGGTGGCGAAGATATAGGTTTCACCGCCATCTTTCAGCTTCAGGCGCTTGCGCAATTCGGCTACGGAGAGGGGGAAGTTGCGGGTGGCGATGTTTGCCTTGGTGATGCCTGAGAGATGACGCTTCAACTCCTTCTTATTAAAAGAGGAGATGGCGATGATGCGGAAACTTCTGCCTGGGAAATCCACGACAGGCTCCATGCTCACGAAAAGATGACTGTTCTTGGAAAGCATTCTGGCTCCATATCGCTCGGATAAAACACCGAAACAGCCGGCTTTCATCAGCGAGGCATTCGGCTCGTAAAGATACTGCATCTCATCAAGAACTGGTGGAGCTATCTTTACCGAAGATTCCTCCATTTCCATCTCATTACAAACGAAGGACTGGGAGTCGTTAATGCTATAGACACGGAGCTTCCCAGCATGCCCAGAATCTTCTGCTGAAGGCAAAACAGAACCATTATTCTGGTCAGGGAACGAATTGCAGTCCCCATTTCCACCCATATTTCGCGCTGAAAGCACTAACAGGAGTTCCTTGCACTCATTGTTCACGGAAACAATATGAGCCTCTCTTACATGGCTTAATTCGCTCACAGCACGATGCCAGTCGAGCATCGGAGAGAGTTTGATAATGACGTAATCTGCCTTCGAAAGCATCTCTTCCTGCAAAACGGTAACATCGGGCATGCAGTCTTTCAAAGATACAACCTTATTGCCAGCATCGTCTCTACGGGCAGGATCAATGAAGATCAGCTTAAGACCAAAGTTGGTCTTAAGTAATGACTGAGACTGCTCTTCAGTTATGCCTAAAGAATCTGATGCAGCATTCTTCTTAGAGTGAAAAGAATGCAGCACCTCTATTCCGTCTCCATTCTTCACGCAGACATTCTTCAAACCCAACCGCTCGAAGTTTTCCTTCGCAGCCTCACAGAGATGAGCCTGTCGCTCCACATACATCGACTTTACACCCAACCGGGAAGCAATGTATGAGAAATCCACTCCGAAACCACCAGTTAAGTCAACAAACTCAATTTCTTCAGAAAAATCTTCCTCGCTCGGTCCTCGTTTAATTTCATTAACATTCACATCGGATTCTGTTAATATCTGTTCCTTTTTGCAAGTGCCTTCATTTTTGGCGAATTCTGAATCAACCGCCCTTTCACCCGCAAATTCGCAAATTTTGGAAAATTGAGAATTAGAGGCTTTTTCGCTCTCCTTTTCCTTTTCTTGTCCGGTTTCGGATGATGAAGGAGACAAACCGAGCAAACGGGCAGCGAGTTCAGCCTTATAAAGTGCCGTCTGTTCTGACGAACATTGCTCCATCGAAATATGCGGAGGATAGATAATGCCCTCAATGCTTGCCCAACGTGGCAATTTGACATGCGCCATCTTTCGCCCACGAATCTGGTCGAGAGCGAAAGGCATATCAACTTCCGGATACTTACTTCCAAGGAAAGCCAACTGGCGGACATCCTCATCCTGATGCTGGCGAATAAAATCGATTGTTGCCTGATTGATTGTCATAGTAACTCCTGCTTTATTCAAAGATTGTAAACCAAAGATTTCTTACTAAATTATACTTGCAGCTACAAAAGTATGAAAAATTTTCTTTTCCTCCAAAATATTTAATAAGAAAAGTAACTTAATAGAACTCGAGAAAGTTGAGTTGAGTATACAATCGCGGTTCGGAATCATGTTGATTCTGGAGGCGCAAAGCGATAAGTATCCTGCTATCGACATTTTGCTTTTTTGAAATAGAATTAGCACAAAACCCTTCACCCTTCATCTATCGCTTCTAACCTTTTATAAATTGCCGTATTATCCACAATAAAATGGCGCATAGAATTGAAAGCTCGCATGATACGGATATTCACCTCAATTGCAGTTTTTG
>USJD01000081.1 GCA_900554835.1 uncultured Prevotella sp.
TATTTGTTATTTTTAAGTTGATTTATACTGTGTCAACTTTTTCTAGGACAAGACAGGCAACACAATGATTGCCAAAATCAATCATTTTATCATCCTAAAAATCATCCGGATACTAAAAAAGTTTCGCTCCTTAGCATGGAACGAAACTTTCACTTAGTTATAAATACTTTTACTTACAAGATAAGGAACGTATTCTATATCTTATCTTTTGTAATAATCATAGAGGAATGCATCAAGGAATGCACCACGCATATTGGTCTTGTAGAAATTACCATTCTTGTCTAATATCAGACAAGCAGGAATACCATTGATACCATACTCTCCCATTACCATACCACCGAAACCTTCAGGGTTGCGCAACTGGGTCCAGTTCATACCTTCTTTCGCCATTGCCTTCTTCCAGTCTTCATCTCTTTCATCCACGGAAATGCTGATGATATTGAAATCCTTGTACTTCTCATGCACCTCCTTGAGATGAGGAATCTCCTGACGGCAAGGATGACACCAGGATGCCCAGAACTCCAACATGGTATATTCGCCCTTCTTGATGAGGGAGGACAATTTCACCTGCTTACCCTGTGGAGTGAGAAGCGTACCATCGATGAAGCGGTTGCCTACGGCTGTATGCTTCGCCATTTCAGACTGTGCCTGAAGCATAGGATACTGAGGAGAATTGCCCCAATCATTCTTCAACCAACCCATCATCTCATCGATTTCGGCTGAGGTATAAGGAGTTGGAAGGGCTGAAAAGCTCTCATTGAGCAAATCGAAAGCTACCAATGAACTGGTATGATCCTGGATAAACTTGCTGGTTTGCTGGCGCATATCGTCCATCAACTGGATAGCCTCCTTTGCCAAGGCCACTCTCTGTGCCAGAACCTTACAGTTGTTGATACTGTCGTTCAGGCTATGCAGTTTATCCTGGATAGGAGTCATCAGGTCGAGATAAGCCTGATAGGTATCCTGTGTCGCAGAACCCTTGATGACAGGTGTGATCATACTCATATCCTTCTCGGTAGGGAAACCAGTAAGATCTACATCATAGGTCATTGGCTTGTTTTCGATATAGATACGACTGGCGAAAATCTTCTGATAGTCAGGTTCTGCCACACCCGGTTCATTCATATCGATGACCATCTGGTACTGTTCAGGCTGATTCACATCCCCCTTGAGCACAAACTCGCCGTTCTTGATAGTAGTACTATCCAGGTTGCTCACCTTATCGATATCATATTTCTGCAGCATGACGGTGCAGCCTTCCACGTTACCCTTCACCGTACCTTTCAGTACACAATTCTGGGCATTAGCCACCATTGCCAGCATTAAGCCAGCAATGGTCATCATTGAATTTCTCAATTTCATCATTTTCTTTTGATAAAGTTCAAATATTATTCTAAAATTAGTTGTTTACATATTCCGGATTCTGCTCCAACAGATTGTTGGCACCCATAGATGCCTTTGGAATTGGGAGCAGGTATCTTCTAAATGTTGGCAACTCAGCTTTCTCGTCTTCAGTCCAACCTTCGAAACCACCCTTACGGTTGTAGCGGCAGAGGTCAAACCATTCCTCGAAATTCTCATTACTGATGTCCACCAACTTATGCTTGAGGATTTCACCCAGCAGATCGCCGTCGGCAATAGCGTTCACATCGTCCTCCGTATATCCAGCACGTTCGATGACTGTAGCCAAGAGCGTACGAGCCTTAGCATACTGCCCCAAACGAGCCTCTGCTTCAGCAGCGATATAATAAACTTCAGCAAGGCGCATGAAGTAATAAGAGTCAGCATAGAACATTTCAGGAGTCAACTTGTTATATTTTCCTATACCATTCATGGCATCTCCCTTATAGGCCCATGTATATAGCGCATCGTATGAAGCTACATCTTCATCACCTGGGAAGAATGGGAAATCACTACCATCTCCACCAGGGATAACTACTCCACCGTCGCCGCCAGGAATGACTACATCACCGCCATCGCCAGGAATAACTACTCCATCGCCAGAAGCACTTCCATCTGAAGAACCATCAGGATCAGGAACTACCACATCGCCACCAGTATCCACGTCAGGAACCATATCATCCGCTACTTTCGTGAGCAATGAACCTGGAGAAAACATATACCAGTTTGAGTCCATCAACTCACTTGGATTGGCGGTATAAGGAGCAAAGAGCATCTCCTGAGAATTAAACTGTTCGTCGAAGATCTTGGCATAATCGCTTTCCAAAGCATAACCAGCTGCTTCAGCCTCACTGATCACTTCCTCTGCCAGTCTTGCTGCATCAGCATAATTATCCTGAGCCATATACATTTTGGCTTTCAAAGCCTTGGCGAAAACGGAACTCATGTGATAATGATCTGCAGGCTGCTGTTCACAGTGAGCAATGGCATAGTCGAGATCATCAGATATCAACTTGTAAGTTTCAGCCACAGTAGAACGCTTGCGTGGTTGGTTATCTCTTACCAGTTCATCCTGGAAGATGCAGACACCGTATGGTGAATCCTGCTTCCAATATTCTCCAAAGCACTTCAGGAGAGTAAGGTAAGCCAAGGCACGCTGGCAACGAGCCTCTGCAATCATCTCTGTACGTTTCTCCTCGCTCAGTCCTGGTATATTCTTGTTGATATGTACCAGGAAGGTATTGGCCGTATTAATCACATTGTAGTAGGCGGTATAAGCCGTCTCCACATTACTGTTATTGGTTTCGATGTTCTCGGCAGCAAACTCATCCGCCCCCATCACCATCGCCTGAGTCTGGGTATGAGCCATAGACGACATTCCATAGCGCAGGTAAGATACACCCGTGCTGCGCCATGAGGCATAGACACCATTGAGCGCCGTCTGTGCAGTTGAGACATCAGTGATATAATTGTCATCAGTAACCACATGTTCTGGTTCGATGCCGTCGAGGCTACCTATCAGGTCACACGATGTAAGAGTCAGTGCTGTGGCTGAAAGGAGCGTAAGAAATTGAAATCTTATATGTTTCATAATCTACAGTCTTTGTATGAGTTAGAATTGTAATTTCAGACCGATGGAGAAAGAACGGCTCATTGGATAAACGTCCTTATTCTCTGTAGTCTTTAAGAAGGCATTTGTTGCCGACATGTCTGGATCCAAACCTGGCCAGTTGGTAATGGTAAACAGGTTGGTGGCTGTGAAGAACACAGATGCTCCGCTGATGTGCAGGCGCTCCAGAAGAGATGGCTCGAAATTATAGGAGAGCGTGATATTTCTCAGACGGAAATAGGAGTTGGAATATACATAGCGGTCGTTGGTATTTGTATTGTCCATGCTTGCAGGCAACCATACCAGCTGAGCATACTTGGCATCCGTACGATCCGGTGTCCAGGTATTGCCGTACATTTCTCTCAGAATACTCTGACCCAGACTACCGGCTGCTGATTCCTGCATAGTACTGTAGTATGCATGACCTCCAAACTGATACTGGAAGAGCATTGACAGGGTGAGGTTCTTATAAGATAAGGTATGAGACCAACCTCCGAACACCTTTGGCTCCGGATTGGCGATAGCCGTACGGTCTGCCTCGGTAATATACCCGTTGCCATCTGTATCCACAAACATATAGTCGCCTACGTGAGCGCCATTCTGATAGGAATCATATCCGTTTGCCTGTGCCTGAGAATTCAGTTCATCAATCTGTTTCTGACTCTGGAAAATACCAGCCACCTTGTAACCCTTCACGGTTCCCATCGCATGACCTTCCATGTAGAGATCCTGGTGCATCATGTCGAGTGTAGAACCATTGAGCTTGGTTATCTTATTCTTGTTGGATGAGATACTGAGCATCGTATTGTAGGTGAAATCCTTGGTGCGAACCACATCTCCTCCGATAGAGAACTCGAAACCATTATTGGTCAGGTCGAGAATATTGCTGTAGAATGTACCGATACCAAACTCCAAGGCGATAGGAGCTGGAGCCAAGGCGCCATCTGTCTTACGATGATAGATATCAAAGCTACCGTTCAGTCTGCCATTGAAGAACGAGAAGTCAACACCAGCATTGTACTCAGTAGTCATCTCCCACTTGATATCCTTGTTAGGATAAGTAGTGGCTAAGGTAATGGCACTCTGTCCACCGTAGATATTGGAGTTGAAATACTGGATGTAAGAGAAGTCGGATACATTGGTAGAACCTGTCTTACCCCAGCTCAGACGGAGTTTCAGATCATCCACATCCTGTACGGATGCCATGAAAGGCTCCTGATTGACACGCCATGCCAAAGAAAGTGCAGGGAAAGTACCACGCTTGTTGCCAGGACCAAACTTGGATGACTCATCGGAACGGAGACTGAAGTCGAGCAGATAACGTGAAAGATAATCATAGCTCAAACGGCCATAGAGGGAATTGAGTCCACTCTTGGAATAAGTCTCCATAGGCTTGTTGACGGTAGTTGCAGAACTGGCATTGTTGAGCACATCGTCATTAGGGAATCCGCTGTAAGCCTGGTCGTGTTCCTTGCTCCAGTATCTGTCAGCACTATAACCAGCCATCACGTCGAAGCGATGGTCGTCAGTAATCTTGAATTTATAGTCAGCACGGAAGTTGATAGACGTATTCGTGTTGCGATAGTTAGCCTCTGCGAGCGTAGAAGTTGGTTCTGTCTCATACTGTTCCGGCAAGGAAACCTTTGGAGAGAAATAGCTGTTGCTGAAGATGAAACGGGATATGTTGGCATCAGCATGGAGGGTAAGACCTTCAATAGGCTTGATGTCAATATAGACATTTCCGGAGAACTGGTCGTTCTCATATTGGGTCTTTCTCTGGAGTTTGCCCACCGGACTTGCATCCATATAGCTACTTGTATATTCGCCAAACTTATCTACTCGATTCAGGTTACCGTCTGCATCGCGTACGGTCAGGTCTGGGCGAGTCTTCCATGAGTCGTTGTCATAACCCAATGCAGGATCGTTGCTGCCGCTCTTGCGAGAAGAGTAGGTATAGTCGAGCACACCACCCACGGTGATATACTTATTGATTTCAGAATCCAAAGAGAGTCTCGCACCATATCTCTCCATACGGTCGTTGATGAGCAGACCTTCCTGGTTCATACCGTTGAAGGAGAATGAATAGTTGGTCCGGTTGCTGCCACCTCTGATGGCTACATTATACTGGTGAGTAGGCGCATTCTTGTTGATCACCTCCTTAGCCCAGTTGGTATTCGTCGTACCAAAGAGACTCTCTTTGAGTCCATTATATGTATAGACACCCGTCTCAGCATTATATCCGATGTTACCAAATTGGCTCAGATAGTCGGCTACGCCATACATACCTACCATCGAACTGCCGTCATTCATGCCGTTTACCGTATTGCGCAGGATTTCGTCCTGTACATTCTTGTATTCAGCCGTGTTCAGCGGTTCATAATTCTTGATAGGATTGCTGAAAGAGAAGGTGTAGCCGAAGCTTACCTTGGTCTTTTCATTGCGCTTACCATTTTTTGTCTTGACGATGACCACACCGTTGGCACCACGAGAACCGTAGATGGCTGTGGCAGCAGCATCTTTCAGCACATCGATGCTTTCGATGTCGTTAGGAGAAATATTAATGAGCGGATTGATACCGGTATCCTCCATGAAGGTAGGCACACCGTCAATCACGAAAAGAGGCTGGTTGTTGTTGCCCTTACCCGATTTTGGATAAGGAGAAGTGATACCACGGATATTCAACTTAAGGGTAGAACCCGGTTCACCATTGGAAGTTGTGGCCAACACACCCTTCACGGTACCTTGAAGAAGTCCGTCGATTGTAGGAGTCGTAGCAGCCAATTTGCTGATCTGCTCCTGGTTTACGGTAGAGATGGCACAGGTCACATCCTTGCGACTCTTGCTGCCATAACCAATTACTACGAGGTCGTCGAGAGCCACATGATCCAGTTCAAGCATCATGTTCTGTTCTTTCACACCCATGAATTCGATAGATTTCGTCTTGAAACCGATGCTCGAATACACAATTTTAGGATGAGACATGGAAGGGAATTCCAGGATATAATTGCCGTCAGCATCTGTGATGACACCATAGTTAGTGCCTTCAATCTTGACGGTAACTCCTACCAGAGGATTTCCTTCGGAATCAATAACGCGTCCCTTCACAAAGGTGTGACCTTTTTCTTGAACTTTTACAATACTCATCTCATTGCCAATGCTTGCAGGAGGGGTAGCATGAGCTGCTCCCACTGAAGCTGCTGCCATCAGAAGCAACAGGCTTTTTTCCTTCTTCATAATAACTATGTGTTAGTTGAACTTCATGTTGATGTTGCAAATTTAATAAAAAACATTGATATACCTAACAATTTGCTAAAAATTAACGTAAAATCTGCATAAATATTTAAATTTCGGGGGAAATAGGCAGGAATAGCAGCTAAAAAGACAAAAATAGCCGGCTCTTATACACTTTTAAGAACCGGCTCTTGTTTATTCTCATTTGATTTCCTTCATCGGATGACGCTGAGTTAACGGAATATCTTTAATTTCCATCAGGCTTGGTAACATCCTGGTCTGTGGATGGATACCAGAGGAACTTGTTGAAGTCGTCAGGCTGGGCTGGATTGAAATCCTGCCAGTCTGGACGGAGATATTTCAGGAATGGCAGATGGAGCTGCTTCATCCCCATCACCACCATCTTGGCCACCTCATAGGCTCCGTATGGATTGAAGTGGGTATTATCCTCTAATGCCTTCGGCTGATTAGGATAAGTGTTGGCTGGATAGTGAACCAGCGATTTCTTACTGTTCTCATAACCCAAAGTCTCGAAGAATGTACGGGTCATATCATGCAGTTCGATGACAGGCACACCCTCTCTTTTGGCCACAGCTCTCATGGCATCAGGATAGTCGCCATGCGTTTCCTGTATTTTGCTGCGGGTAGCTTTATCAAAGAAACGGCGCTGGGTAGGAGTCACAAAGATGATGTTTCCTCCCTTCGCGCGTACCTTATCAATATACTGCTTCAGATTGTAGGAGAAATTATACCAGGCTCCACTTCCCGGATATTTCTCTTTCTGGTCGTTGTGTCCGAACTCGCAAATCACATAGTCTCCCTTCTTCATCATGGTCAATATTTTCTCCAGACGGTTGGAAGCTAAGAAGGATCCGGCTGTCAATCCGCTCTCTGCATGATTGGAAATAGCGACTTCCGGACCAAACCAGCGTGGAATCATCTGTCCCCAACTGGCGTATGGTTCATGAGCCTGATCCACTACGGTTGAGTTACCGCAGAGGAAGATGGTTGTAGCAGTCGTATCACGCTCTATCTTCACCTGTTTTACGGCAGGAGCAGCACCATAGAAGTCAAGAGTCAACTTGTCATCCCAGTCAGGTGTGCCCTTCTCACGAGGTTTGATACGCACGTTCATTTTATCTGAAATCTTAGGTGAACGTTTGTTGACGATAAACTGGACGGTCTGGAATTTTCCCTTCTTGGTAGAGATTTCATCCACCATGAGTCTTCTGGCTTCAGCACGCACCACCGTCTTGGCAGCCTTTTTCTTGGAGCCGAGAACGACCGTCACCTTGTAGTTGCCATCAGGCACTTCCACAGCGTAACTTTTAGGATTCTGCTTACTCAAATCTACATCGAAAGCCTGGGCTTTCACATTTGCGGACACCGCCAGCATCATCATACCGGCAATCATCCATTTCGTTTGTTTCTCCATTATATGTTTTAGTTATTTGTTAATTTGGCCACAAAAGTACAATATCTTTTTCAAAAATATTAGTTTTTTCGTTCATTTTTTGATTATATAGTACAAAAAGTAATTATAAATTGGATTTTAGATATTTGATAAAATCATCAATATTTTGAAGTTCCTTTCCTTCAAGTTTTGCTAATTTCACCTCTTGCATCGCCTTAGTCAAAGTTTTTTGCACATAAGCTTGCTGCTTCTCTGTTTTTGACAAAGAAGAGGTATCCATTACAGATGTAGAAACAACACCACGCAACATTTTTATAGCATTGCGAACGCTTGCCAACGACTGAGTATCATCTATAGTAACTAAAATCTGTGCCATATTAACCCTATTTAGAATATTTGATTTCTGCAAAGATACAAGATTTCCATGAAAACAACAAATATATTTTATTTTTTAACAATAAAAGAATCCATCAATTTTCAGATATTACTTCGCCATATTGTAGGACTCGTCTTGACGATGCGGGAGAAGACTCGGGAGAAATAAGAGGCAGAAGAGAAACCGACATGATAAGCTACTTCTTCCAATGTGGCACCGGGATGAGCCAACATATAGACCTGTGCCTCCTTGATGCGCAAGGTGGTAATCCAGGTACTGAAATTGACGGCATGTTTTCCGTTGATATAACGGGAAAGATAAACCTTATTGGTGCCCATTTCGGCAGCCAGACTGTCGATGGTCAACTGGGATGAGAGATACTTCTTGTCATCCACCCATTGCTGCAATCGTGCTCCGAAGAGGTTCTCATAATTCTCCAACTTGGACGTTTCCGGTTCCTGGTTGGAATAGCATTCTATCTCCTCATTCACCGTCGAAGCTAAATTGAGCATGCCATAATATGGGCGGTAATTGATGAAAGAGATGACGATATAAAGATTGACACTGACGATATACACCTGGTAGGCATAATTGAAATAGATTCCGAAGAAGAGAGTGAGATAGGCAAAGACGCCCAAGAGGCACAGGAAGAAGAGGCTTTTCTTCGTCCAGAACATGAAGCGCTGCATATTATCATCGGAGAAGTAATTCTCCAACTGTTCCCTTTTCTTACTATAGATAAACTGGAAATGGAACATGTATCTTACCACGATGCTACAGAAAAGCAGGGTGGAAATGATATACAGATAATAGGCATAAGGTGCCAACGGCTCCCATAGGGAAATCCAGGAAATGGAAACCGTCAATATCCAATACCCAAAATCCTTCAGCATCCTCTTTTTATTGATATATTGCGAATCCAACAGGGAGGCAAATGAATAGGCAAAGCATATACATGTCAGGAAAAACAGGCTGATGTCCATACAGGCAATGATGGAATTGAGTGCCTCCCAATCTTGCGAGGAAAAGATTTCCAACCAGAGATACAGGTTGATGAACATGACAAAAAATGCTGATGCCAAGAAATATTTTGCCTTACGATAAGGGGCATAGTCTACAGTATCCGGTACTCTCAGGAACACCAGGATAATGCCTATCACCAGATAACAGGCATCGACACACTGAATCAGTTCTGCGAAATAATTTTCCAGTAACTCCATAATGAACTGCTTTTATTAAATCAATAAATTATCATCACTTTCTTTTAGCACACTTTGATTCGCATAGCAATCTGATTGCCATACGAACAGAGAGTATATATTACACGTACATAATCTACTAAAAATCCTTAGATCTTGAGTATTTTGAAGATCGTCGTTAGTTTTTTATCACTTTTGTTGAGTCTATATGATGTTTATAGGATAGTTTTTCAACTACCCTGCTTGCAAAAATACAAAAAAATAAGTTATCTCCAAATTATTTAAGCAAAAAAAATGTGTTATCCCAGCAGAATTTCTGCCAAGACAACACATTTTTAATATATTTCACTGTTTAATAGTACGCTACATATACTTCTGATTACCAGTTGTCGCTGTCAAATGGATCTGAGGAACCACCCCAACTAGGATCCTTACCCCAATCAGTGTCAGGACCAAAGATATGACCGTGATCATCACCATCTGGGTCAGTCTGATCATTTACGAAATCGACGGTCCAACTTGTGGAGTTGCTTGCCATCAGCATATTCTCCAAGAGAACCATGTGTATTTCCGGTTTAATATATTGAGTTTTCATCATAATCATCCTTTCTTATCTTCAATAAGTTAGTCTTTTACTTAACAAACACTTTCTTGCCATTCACGATGTAGATACCGGAAGGTAAGCCTGAAACATCGGTACTGCCGCTGCGAACGAGCTGACCATTGAGATTGAACACACCGAGTTTCGCAAACTTGGAATCGATGCTGCTGTCTTCTGTAGCCATGATTCGCTCTACATCTGTGGTATAGTCAATGCCATCCAGGATAAACTTGGAAGTGACTGCACCAGAAGTAGGATTTTTATATGGCTTGAACCATACGCTGAAACCACGCAAGCCACGAACATTTTTGCCAGCATAGACCATTTTTCCTTCATGGAAGAAATAGCAACCTTGCAAATTATCTCTACCCGCAATAATCGGATTTTCCTTACTTGTGATTGAAAAAGATGTCTGCTCATCATTCTTCATGATATCGCCGAATGTTCTTGCAAAAGTACCGTATGCAGCTAAAGTTCCATCTGTTACGATTTCGCTCGCCTCATTATTTTCTGCAACTTTTACTTTATCCAAAGCCAGCGACCAAGTTTCCTTAATGAGTCCAAAGAGATCATTCTTGTTCTGGTCATTTCTCTTGAGGCTGACATTCGGAATATCAATATGGTTCTCTGCGATAGTTACCTTATGCTCCTCGATTTCAGACCCACCCGTCTTATGAAGAATTGCCGTATAGGCAGGTGTTTTCTCATTTGCCAAGTCCTTTGTAGGATAGATAATATAAGGTACGTAAGCATCAAGAACTACTTCATTATTTCCCTTTTTCGCAATCTCCACCGTCTTAAACTGGATCTGATTTCGAGTAAGCGTGGTCAGTACTGCCAATCGGGCATTAGCTCCGAATGCCTGAGTGAACTGGTCTTTATTCAAATCTACTGGCAGCACGATGGTGTTCCATTTATTGATATTCTTATTGAAAGATTTCTTGTTGAGATGGAGAACCACATCTTCATAAGTCTCTGAACACTCAAGAAGATAGTTCAGATTATCCTTGTCTTCATCCAATATCAAGTCGCGAGAGGTGGTAGAACCTGCATAGAGAAGACGGAAATCATCAAATACAGTCCACTCATTAGTACCTGCTTCATTGTCTTCAACAGAACCTACACGAACACCGAAGCAGATGTTACCGCCACCTTCTGGAACCTGCACGAGGACACTATTGAAGTACTTATGGCTGCCATAGAATTCCTTACCGGCATAATCCATGTTCTGTTTGCTGATATGCAAACTGTTCTGTTCTGTCTGAGACATGTTTGCAGTCTGCATGACAACGGTTTCACGAAGGGAACCATCTACTATTTCTTTATAATTTGTAGTCCCTTCTTTTGGGTCTTTCAAAAGAACAGCAAATAGCTTAGCCTTATTTGTATTAGAATAAGCCTTGCATTCGATAACATAAGAACCGGCATGATCTACGTGTACCACCTGATAGACTGCACCACGGGTATTCTTGATATCTGCGCAATAATATTTACCGAGATGAGTCTGGTAATCATTTAAATTATAATATGTGGTTCCATTGAAAGTATATGGATTGACAGATGAAACACTACCTTTATAGTCGTTTAATCCATGACTCGGGTCTGTTTTGTAACGTTCCTCCAAACCAAATCTAAATGATCCTGTAGCTCCCTCCTTATAAACAGCAGTCTTCCATTTATCAAGCGCACCATTATCACGGCTGAATCCAGGGCACTCTAATTTGAATGACAAATCTAATGAACTCTTAAAGCCGATAGAATTCGTTTGCAAATCATAAAGCTGCTTATAGGAGAAGATACGCCAATGAGAGTCGTCTTCACTATAGTCTTTATCATTCGTTAAGAAAGCACCACAATTTTTATCTACATCACCCTGAGAAGCGGCTGCAGAGAGATAGTATTTATCATAAGTTTTATATTTGCTATACCCATCTGCACTACGGCGATAAGTGTATATTCTGAAGGTATTTTGTGTATCTCCAATCGGCTCAATTTTCCAACCACGCTGAATCACGGTCTTATCTGTACTTGATTTATAGATATCGCGATCCACAAAGACGCCAATACTTGTAGAGGCATAATTTTCTCCATAGAAATATTCCAACGAACAGCCTTCCTGATATTCAGATGCAACACCCTGCTTATCAATATCCTGCTGGAAATGAATCCAGCCGTCTGTGTCTTTATAGACCCAAAGAGGCATTCCATATTCCTGAAGAGACACATGAGTTCCCCAATAGCCTCCTACATTGAGCAGCAGACCAGTCTTTACATTATACAAGAAAAAGATTTGGTTCTTATCCGTTGTTGGAAATTCACCATGCGTACCATTCTTTGCATAATTCGCCATTTGCTCTTTCGAAATACCAACAAGATTTTCCAAACCGTTGAAGGCGGAAGCAGAACCATTACTATCTTGTGCCTTGGCTCCCTTGACTGCTCCGAAAAGCAAGAATATAGCCAAGAAAACGGCAAAGATGGAGCGATGCTTAAAAGCATTAAATGATAGTAAAATTTTCATCATCTTTCAAAATTTAAAGTTCATTAAATAAGTAATTATCATATAGGCAACAAAATGTGATAGGACATCAAGTTACTGTTTTGTTAAATCATAACTGGGGGCAAAAGTATGAAAATCCTCGTTTACGAATTTGTAAAATGAGAAAAAATGTGTGTGCTTATAGAAATTTACAACTGAAAAACAACAGACAGAAAAAACTGAATCACCAACCATACGGATGGCCGTTTTTTTCTTCAAAACGTTCAAAAACAATCACAAATCGTTCAAATAACATGTAAAAACAGAAAATAAATAAGTAAAATCGTATATTTTCAGGGTTATCATATCCTAAAAATACACGATTTCACTTTTTCTCAATCAGGAATCAATCCAAAGAAAAATTTATGAACCTCAAAAAAAGAACCGAAGAATAGCAAAGAAAATCCTGATCTTTGCCCCCAAAACATGGATTATTCTCAAAAGAGGTCTAAGCATTTCCAAAGGAAACTTTGATTGCATTGGCAATATTTCTTTTGGCAATTTCAGGATTCATCGCTTCCTCTAAATCCATATTCTGAGGAGATACGGCAAGAACCTGATCAAAGCCTGCATCAAGAAGCGCCTGCTTTCCGCTGATTCCTCCAGAAACCAACCAGATTTGCTGGTCTGTCGTGGCTTTATTTTTCAAGACATGTTCTAAGATCCGCTGCGGCAACTTGCCCATCAAAGTCTGTCTGTCGCTATGTCCTTCACCCGTTATCACGAGATCAGCATCCTGAATCATCTCATCAAAGCCGATTTCCTTTAACAGAAGTTCGGCTCCAGCAGAAACCTCTGCATCAAAATATTGCAGGAAAGCATAGCCCAAGCCACCAGCAGCTCCAGCACCAGGCACCTCACTCCTATCATAACCGAAATGCTTGGCGCTCACCTCAGCAAACTTCCTTGCCCGAGCATCCAGCATTTCCACCATCTTCAGATCAGCCCCCTTCTGAGGCGCAAAGACATGAGCTGCCCCGTTTTCACCACAGAGCGGATTAGTAACATCAGAAGCCAATATGAAAGTGCATTCCTGGCGGATTTTCTTCCAGTCATCTCCCATCGCCTTGAGCATTCCGATACCACAATCAGACGTGGCACTTCCGCCCAATCCTACGATAAAGTGGCGCACGCCCCGGCGGTAAGCATTCAATATCATCTCGCCCACGCCCCAGGAAGTAGCCTTCAAAGGGTTGCGCTGTTCGGGTTCTATCAAAGCCAGTCCGGCAGTCTGCGCAATCTCAATAATCGCCATATCATCCACGATACCATACTCCGCATCTATCCATCTCATCAGGGCATCATGGGCATGAATCCTCACTCGCTCTCCCTTCATCGCCGAGAGAAAGGCATCGAGCATTCCCTCTCCCCCATCACTCATTTCGAGACAAATGATTTCGGGAGAAGCAGCATCCGAATCCAAATTCTCCATTTCAGGAGAAAACAAAGCACTAACAATCGCCTCATTCACCTCCCTACTCAAAAGACAACCCTTATAAGAGTCGCAAGCAATTATTATCTTCCTATTCATTTCTCCTTTTTTTATATATATACATTATTTAATTTATATATAGCATCGCCTATGAAGGGTCGATGCATTCTAATCCGCAAAATTAGCCATTATTCCTGAAACCACAAACCTTTTGGGGAAAAACTTTCAAAAACAGATGCTTCTGATTAAACGGAAACTCGACCAGACGGTCGTGGCAACATCCCTGAACCTGAAGCAGGAACGCTGCGGCGTTAGCCAATGGTTACTACTTTTTATAACTGTTTCCATACGTAAATTTCAAAACTGTAGTCTGTGCACTCCCTAAAGTCTGCTCTTATCCATTAAACTACTATTACGCAAAAAACTTTTCTTTATAAAAAGTATAGAACTTCGTAGATTATTTCTTAACTTGTTTTCAATGGTTACCTTTCTGCATCTCCATCAAGCTGCAATAGGAAGTCGTGCGAAATCTTGTTGTCTTATATACAATATTATACACAAAAAGTCTGCCAGCATCACTGCCAGCAGACTTCATTTTTCGCTAATTTACTCTAATTATGTACTTTCTGATTTACTTAGCAATAATCAATTAAAACGTATCCTAAAAACCTAATCTTTCAATGAAAACTATTCTACCCTTTTCTCTATAGTATGCTTTTAAAAAAGACCATTATCTTGGAAATTATTCAGCTACTGCAGCATGCTGATCTGTAGAATCTTCTGCACCAGCCTGTGGAGTGACAGGAGTACTTACTACTGAAGAATCTGTAGGAGTAGCTGGAGCTACGGTGTCAACTGGAGCAACCTGAG
>USJD01000082.1 GCA_900554835.1 uncultured Prevotella sp.
CAAAGCGACCATTGCTATATAGAAAAACTTTTTCTTCATTGTTTGCTTCTATATTGTTAGAAATTATCTTTTCAAAGTTACGTTTCTCTTGTACTTGGCAAGCACGGAAGCCTCATCAACATCACCTGCAGCCACATAAGTACGATAATAGAGCGGATAAGCTACCCCAGGAACCTCCCATTTATTACCAGGGTCGCTGGTTCCGTAGAAGTAATCGAAACTGAAGCTATCCTCTGTCATATTAGAGAAACCAACAGCAGCGCCATCGCTGTTCTTTCCTTTAGACTGCTGGTTGAATACCATGATAGAAGGAGTCCATTCTACCAGATGTGGATGATAAAGAATCCACTTTGGCACCGCACCAGTCAGGAAGTTAAGGTTGAGCGACAACTGACGGCAGTTAGGCAATACACGTGGCACCTGAAGAGGATAAACATCCTCATAAACTACAGAACCATCCTTGTGCTTGCAGGTTACTGGATTATTCCAGCCAGAGAGCAACCATTTACAGGTATCACCTACCAGTTTGTCGAGATAATCAGCCTTATTGGTTGAGAAGTCTGCCCTGCTGTAGCGGGTAGCCTTGCCAGCAGCCTCCAAAGCTTCAGTCATCTCTTCATCTGTTGGAAGTTCACCCTCCAGGAAGCAGTATGACAACTCCAGGGAATTCAGTTTATCCCATGTAAGGAGTTTCAGAAGAGCCTGACGATCGCTGGTACCTTTGCTGACCTTTCCATACATACCGATAGGGTAAGTATTATAGATGTAATCACTATTACTGTTCTTTTCCAATTTTGAAAGATCGATAGCTACATCTGTACGACGCTGAGCATAGAGGATGAGATTACGCAACTTAGGGAAGTTCTTCTCATTCACTACATTCGTAATGTCAGACAACTTATTGAAGTTGTTACTTACCAGATTGAGTGACTCCAAGGACTTACCCAACTTGATGAAGTTAGCTGGCAAGTGGGTCATACCATACGCCTGGATAGTCAGGTTCTTCAGATACTTCAATTCACAGATATCCTTACCAACCTCTACCTCACGAATCTGGTTGTTCTCATTGGCAGCCAGAGAGAAAGACTCCAGGTATTTCAGATTGCCAACTTCCTTAGGAAGAGACTCTCCACTCTTCAGGTTGAACATGCTGAACTTCACAGAGCGCACACGACCCAAAGCCTCAGGATGGCTCTTTACGAAGGCATCAGTAGCCTCCCAAAGTGTCACGTTCGACCAGTTACGCATATTGTCGCTGGTATCGAAGGTAGCCATACAACCTAATTTCTGATTGATCATGATGATAGACAAAGAGTCTCCAGCACGATTATCCTCAATTTTCAAGGCTGCCTTCTGTCGAACTGTCAGGATGACATCATCGGTAGGATTACCATCTGCATCCACCAGTTTGTCTTCAGCTTTTACCGGTACTAAGTGAACCTTTGCCACACGAACAGCAGGAACAACATTCATCGCCCAGCGGAACTTGAATTTGACGCTACGAGGACGAGCCTTTCTATCAAGGACGATTCCTATATTGGTACCAGTCAGTTTATCCTCATCCTTGCTATTCAGGAGCCAGCCTTCACGTTCTTTCTCATTCTCTGCCTTCTCGGCATCAGTCATGTCACCTTCGAAAGAATACTCTATCTTACCGATTTTGCATTCCACATTGGCAGAAATCAAACTCTCAAAAGCACGCTTATCGTATGATTCTGAATTTGCGATTTCTACAGTTGGTTCCTTGATGTCAATCTGCTTACCATAACCAAACTGTACCACGGAAACGGTGCGGCGCTGACCGTTATCACCGATAAAGGCGATATCGGTAGTACGGCGTCCGTTCATCAGAGTAGAATCTGCTACCACAGTTGCAGTAGTAGAACCCACGCCATTGGCAGGAGTGAGCATCAGCCAAGGCTCATCCACGTTAGCCACCCAATTCTGTGAGGCAGCAATGGCAAGCTGTTCGCTACCGCCCTGAGCTCCTATTTCTATCTGCTCCTTGTCGATGGAGAGTCCGCCTGGGATATCTACATCATCGCTATCGCTGCAGGATGCGGTCATCAGACCAGCACCCAGAACGAGGAGCCATGTAAGTTTATTAATATATTTCATATTATCTTACTTTCTTTTCGTTTAATTTTCGAGATCCAAAGCATCGCAACCGCGGATGTCCTGATTCTTGTCGTAGAACAGCTTATACATACCTGCCTTGATATATGCGCAGACGCTGGTTACATCGATAGAGATGTTAGGGTTGTCAGCGATGTTCAGAATATAAAGGTGAGAAGTCAATGTCTCATCTACCTTGCGGATATCATTAGAACCTATCTGGAACTGAATCAGACTTGGACAGGTGGTGATACCTGTTGGCCAGATACGCAGACAACGCTGTTTGGTCTGCTCATCACGCTGATGATTGATGGCAAATGCACGGAGCACAGCACTGTTCAATGGTTGGGTTGGCACCGTTGTGAAGCAGTTGTAACTCAAGTCCATATTGGTAATATATGGCAATGTAGTTGCACGGAAATCATCTGAGAGTGATGTCAGCTTGTTGAATCGGAGGTCAATCACCTGAAGGAGATAAGCCTTCTTACCGCTGATAGAACCCTTAGGAATCGTACGCAACTCGTTACCGCTCAAATCAATTGTTGTGATTGGAGAACCTGCTGTAAACAACTCAGAAGGGAACTTCTTTATCTTATTGTTTGACAGACTGACTGAAGCTGCATTAATACCCTTGTAGGGATGACTATTATCTACACCTGTAATCTCGTTGTAAGAGAAGTCTACAGAACCCATCTCGCGAACCGAACTTGCATCGAAGATATTAGGAATCTTCTTCAACTTGTTATGAGCGAAAGTCAGACTTTCCACATCATCTGTAAAGGCACAGAGATTAGCAGGAATCTCTTCAATCTGGTTGTTGTTCAGATAGAGAGAAGAGAGAGCTACCTCAGAACCAAACGGATGTACCTTCTTGATATTATTGTAAGCCAGGTCGAGCAAACCGAGATTTACCATCTTTCTCAATGCAGAATACTCAGGGAACTCCTCCAGGTTATTGTAACTCATATAGAGAATCTGGAGAGTCTTACCTGTCTTCTCCTCAGCTAAGCGAGTCCAATCATTTCTCAACTGATTAGCAGAGATGCCCTTGCATCGAGCCAGGTTCATCGCCTGCAATTTAGGGAGATTATAATAGAAGTCTGGAATACGACTGATCTTTGGACAGTTGTAAAGCTCGATATCGGTCAGGCTTTCCATCTTGTCCCAATCCTCTTCCTTGAACTCCTGAGCAAACTTACCGTAAACAGGATCGTCAGCATTGTAGAACTTCGCACAAACCTCGTCGGATGTGATAGAAGAGTTACCGATATAGAACTGCTGCAACTTAGTCAGGCGATAGATGGCCTTAGATACACCTGTAATCTTGTTGGTCAATGTACCGATCTGAGCATCCTTCAGGCTGATACGGCTATCCTTCTTGATTCTGTTCTTAGGAGTTACCTTAGGGTCTGAATTGTAGCTTTCTATAATCATATCCGACATATTGGCACGTGGGTCATACTTCAAGAACTTGTTCTCATAGTCATGACGCATAGTGCTCTTCTTGGCAGCATTCAGACTGTTGGCATCGTAATTATTGAAGATGTTGGCACCAATCTTCTCATCATGAGAACCGAGGTTGAGTACCTGAAGTTCTGTCAACTGTCCGATAGCATCTGGCACGATACCCTTGGCACCAAAACCAGCGATAACGAGACCGATGACACGACCATTACTGTTGAGAGTAACACCAGGCTGGTCGCCCCACATATCGAGTTCCTTATTGAAGTTCCAGTTAGCGCCCTTGAAAGTAGCATCGCCATAGAAGCTCCACTCCTTACCCTGGAGAGATTCCCAGATAGCCTTCAAAGCCTCATAGTCCTTGATATACTCCTTGGTCTTGGAAAGGAGGATAGGCACCTGGGCCTTATCATTGAGTTGATTGTCCTCTATAATGAAAGCCTCACCCTTTACAGGCTGGGTTTCATACTTGGTCTTCACCGCACCGGTCTGACCATAAGTAGTGTAAGAAGTAACCTGATAAGTACCAGCAGGAAGCCATACAGTAGAATCACAGTAGGCTGTACCCACCTCCATATACTTATCATTTTCATCATCAGGATTCTGATGCTCTTCACTTGCCTCCTTGTATTTCACCTTCACATTAGGGAAAGTGAAAGTCTCACGGGTAAAGAGGTTGGTTACGCTGATATCAATCAATCGGATATTAGAGAAGAGATACTCGGTATTACCGGCACGGGTCTTCTCCCACTCCTTGACGAGATTGAACTTCACCTTACCGCGCTCTACAGTCTCTACCATCAGATCCTGAACGTTCAGACCACCACCAACAACGGTGAATGTCTCGCCGGCAGAAGAAGCCAACAACTCCTCATCTACAGCATCATAGAGATAGAAACCGATGACGGTGTAAGTACCCGAAGCGAGTTGCAGTTTTTCACTTCTCAGACCATACTCAGCATTCTCTGAATTATAAGAATTGAGCACCAAAGTCTGAGACACGGTCGTACCATTGTGCTCCATGACCACCTTGATTTTCTTGGCATCATCCAATTTCTCAAGCTTGTCAAGGGCAGCAGCACGGGTAGCTCTTGTAGAAACCTTTTTGCTGAGTTTGAACTGCACATATCCGTATGTGCCGTCCCAGCCTTCGGTATCATCATCAGAGCAGCTTGTCACAGTAAAGGTCAGCATCGTGACCAAGAGCAACAAGAGTGCCTTACTATATTTTCTGAATGTCTTCATTACTTTCTCTTGCTTCTAAATCCCATATTATTGATAAAGACTACTCGCTGGCATACTCCCTGCATGTTGTTGAAACCTGCAAAGATAGGATAAGTGAGTTCATCAGCATTCAAGCCAACATAGATACCCTTGTCGTCCATCTGCAACTCATAGTTTTCAACAGAGTTTCCTGTGCCGTCGTAAATGACTACGTTTGCTCCAGCTGTAGGATCCCATCCGTCAATCTGAGGATAAATGGCTACATAACCACCATAAACAGTTGACTCGAATACCTCTTTACCAGTATAACTGAAGAAGCCCTCAGCATATGACTTAAAGTCATCATTGGTTGTCAAGGCACAATCTACATTCATACCCATGCTGGTAACAATCGGAGCAGTAACTTCAGAATCTCCCTTCTTTTCTTCCTTCTGTACAACATCCATCAGGAAGTAACGGTCGTAATCACTCTTTACAGTAGTGAACTCGTTCTCCAACATATCGTCGAGACCATTCTCCAAGCTCTCATATACAGCCTTAGGCAATGCATAAACCAGGAATTCACGGCTACCGCTTGTCAATGGAGCAACAGTAAGCTTCACATTACCTTCATCGCCCTGCAACTTCACTGCACCAGTTCCATCCTCGAACAGACCATTCTCATTACTTTCGAAGACTACCAGCTGATAATCATCATTTAATGTGTTGAGTTGGAATGGAACGAAGTTGTGGAAAGTGAAAACATTGGTAGCATCACTATTCAGACTTGAACCATTCTGTGTGAATACCTTACCATCCATAGAAACATTCCATACAGCCCACTGTGATGAAGTAGGATAAGTGACATCCATTGTGTTGGTGGTCATACCATTATAGATAACAGGTACGGTCACAGCAGCCTTACCATCCTCTGAAGCAAAAGTAATGGTGTAATTGTCCTCCTTGGCAATGGCATACTTAGCACTCAAGCCCTGACCCTCCTTGAAGGCAGCACCACCTACAACTTCCTTGTTTGGTGTACCTACCAGGAATCCGCCTTCCAACTCTACCCAAGCAGGAGTGTTGGTCACAGCAAAACGATAGGTTGACTTAACAGTAAACTTGTTGTAGATAGGCTGACCTGCAACATTCTTGTAACCTACGATAATACCGGTCTCAGTAATATCGTAGCCCAACTCATCATAAACCTTGAGTTCATAACCCTCGGCAGAACGCTGAATCTCAGCAATAGTCACTTCCTGACCGCCCATCTTCAAGTTCAACTGAGCTACGCTCATATCCTTGCTGGCATCATCGTCAGTAATAGTTACCTGAATAGTCTGCTTACCAGCAGCACCATTGAGCACGAAACCAGGCTTTACAGCAGCCTTCGCCTCTTCCTGATTCTCATTCTGAGCCTCTACCTTAGAGATCTTACACCAGATCTGATTAGAAGAAAGGCTCCAGTTCTGGTTGGCATCGAAAGAAAACTCTTTCACATCGCCAGCAGCACCTGCGATAGTCTGTACCTGTGGAAATACAGGATTTACGGCATCGTCGTCGCTGGAACAAGCGGTGAACAAGGTCACTGAAACCAGCGCCATAAGTACGAGCCAATATCTTGAAATTAACTTTTTCATATTGTTATTCTGTTATTATTTTCTTAAATATATCTGCGTTATATAAGCACCCGAAAGGCTTAATAACCTTGTTCTTTGAGTCTCTCTGCCTCTGCATCGCTTACCCACTCAAACATGGTGATGAAGGTTCCTACATTACCAAATGATGTACCGTCCTTCTTATCGACACTCATGTTGACATACTGCAATACATAGTTCTGGCAGGTATTATAATAAGAGGTATAGAGAGAAGGCTGGCTGATGCGCAACTTGCCATCTCCATAGATAGTTCCGAATGCCTCACCGGTCTCACCGGCTATCTGGTCGTCCATCTCTACCTTTGGCTCAAGAATGTTCTTGGTATTGAACTTCAACTTCAGGTTGTAACCCTTATAGTAAACATCCTTCAAGAGAATGGTATTCTCCTCGCCTTCCACTACCTCTGTCTTGATCAGACGGTTGGTTACGTTGTTCAGATACTGACTGTAGAAAGTAGAAGTAACCATACACCAACCAGAGAAATTGTGGATATCGAAAGGACAAGCCTTCTGCATCACCACGTGAGTATAGTCCTTGTAGAGTTCAGTCCAGTTGTACTTCTCAGGAATCACCAGTTTCAGCGTGAAACCTAAGGAGTCCGTCTTTCCGATATTATCATAGATACCCTGAACCTGCACATTTCCTACCATCTCGCCTGCCTTGATAGTGACAGTATTGTTGAGCACACGATAATGCTTACCCTCGATGGCATTGCTCTCTTTGTCAACAACTTCCACACCGAAGGTGCGGTCGTAATCCACTTTTTCTGTAGCCGATACAGGAACATTGAAGATTTCGTTGTTTTCCTGTACTGGATACTGATAGAGCGTATCAGAGAACATGATATGACTTGGACCCGAATAGGTGGTATAATCCTGCGAACAGCTCGCAAGAGCGATGAGTACAGCTACTGCTGCCAAACATCTCATCATTATTTTCTTCATGATCGTCTCTTTATTAATAATCCGTTATTTATTACTTTCATTAGGCTCTATCTCTGAACCTGGTGCTTCCAGCTCATGCTGTGGAATTGGCCAGACAAAGAGTGGATCATCCTTCTCTACCTTCAAGCTGCTCTGTACGAAGTTGGCAGCAGGCTGATCAGAAACCTTACGCTCGAATCCCTTGTGCCAGCGCTTGAGGTCGTTCAGACGGAAACCTTCCAGATAGAGTTCCTTCACACGCTCTGCCTCGATAATCTTCATGGCATTGCTCTCGCTCAAGGATGTGTTACCACCGTATGATGAGTAACGGGCTGTACGCAAGGTAGAGATGTCCTTACCAGCCTTGCCATATTCACCCTTCATGGCATAAGCCTCTGCACGGATCAGATACTGCTCTGAGAGACGGAATACCATTGGCTGGTGAATATGCAGGATGTTACTGTTCAGGAATTCTGCATCACCAAAATACTTGCTCAGCAAAGGCCACTTCAATCCGTGCTCATAACCTGTCACACGGGTGGTGAAGATGGCTTCAGCACGAAGGTCGTTGCTGTCGTATGAATTGATAACCCAAGTCTCTGGCACATAGTCAGGACGATAAGTTACATAGTTGTAGTTATCAAAGATAGTACCCAAGGCACCACCATAACTGTTTACAGTAAAACCAACCTTCCAGATAGCCTCACGGGAATCACCATAAGTCCAGATGTACTTATAGTCGTTCACCTGACTGGAATAAGTATTGGAAGACGCTTTCTCCAATGTATAATATTTGCTGCCGATAACCTTAGAAGCATACTTGATGGCATCATCCCAGCGATGCATATATAAGGATACGCGCGCACGCAAGGCATGGCAAGTATATTCATTGAAGTAAATCTCGTTGTAGAGACTTCCAGTAAAGTCATCTTCCAACTTCAGATACTCTGTAGCCTTATCAAGGTCTCTCAATACGAACTCGTATGAAGCCTTCAAGCTGGCACGCTTCTGTGGCTCATTGCCGTAATAATGCTCTGTGAGTACCACACCCAGGTCTTTCTCTGCCTGCTCATCATTATCATAAGCCTTGCAGAACATCTTGATCAACTCAGAATAAGCCAAGGCACGAGCGAAGTAAGCCTCACCCTGATACTGCTCCAACCTGTCCAGTTCTGTATCACTGGTGGTATTGAGCTTCACTTTCTCTACATTGTCAAGCAGGAAGTTGGCACTATTGATAACACCATAAAGGGCACCATATACAGACTCGATGTCGGTATTGGTAGGCTTGATATCCTTCCAGCGATAGATATCGCCATAGGTATTGGAGTAGCCCTTCACACAATACACGAAGTCTGTCTGCAAGTCTGGCAAGAGTGTCAACTTGCCCGAGTACAATGCGCTGCTCTTAAAACTGTCATAGATTCCATAGACCAGCTTATCTACATCATCCACTGTATTGATAGCCTCATCCATGCGGATAGAATCCTCAGGATACTTGTCAAGACAGGAAGAAAAAGACAAGGTCAGGACAGCTGACAGTATATATGTCTTAATATGTTTAATCTTCATTATTATTATCTCCTTTCTTTGTTTAGAATGACAGTTCTACACCAAGCGTAAACTGGCGTGATGCTGGATACTGCGCCTGATAAACATTGGATGAAACCTCTGGGTCAAGACCATTGAAGCCTGTGATGGTGAAGAGGTTCTGTGCCTGAGCATAGACTCTTACCAAAGAGAAGAACTTGGTCTTGCTCAACAGACTCTGTGGCAAAGAGTATGACAAACTGAGATTCTTCATACGCAAGAAAGAAGCGTTCTCTAAGTAACGGTCATCCAACTGGTTAACCTCACCCCAGCGAGGGATATCGGTAATATCACCTGGATTCTTCCAGCGGTCATACAACAAGCGGTTAGACTGGTTGTAAGCTGTACCGAAGGTTACACCACTCTCCTCGAAGAAACGGTCGTTATTGATAACATAACGTGTACCGATCCAGCTGAACTGAGCTGACAACTGCAAGCCCTTCCAGCGCAAGCTGGTACCGAAACCACCCATCCAAGGTGCATCGTAGGTCTTGCCCATCATCACCTTGTCGCTCTCACGGAACTCGTTGGTCACGTTACCGTCCTTATCATACCAGAGCTGTTCACCATTTGCTGGGTTCACACCTGCATAACGGTTCAGGAAGAACTCGCTTACTGAGTGACCTACCACATACTTCAAACCGGTGGTTGAGTTTACATACTCGGTTACACCGTTATAGAGTTCCTTCAATCGGTTCTGATTGTAAGATACGTTGGCACTTACATTCCAGGTAAAGTCCTTGGTGCGGATTACATCGCCATCAGCACTCAACTCGATACCCTTGTTAGCCATCACACCCACGTTCTTCCAGCGATAACCCTCACCAGTTACGGTGTAAGACTCTGGCACACGCATCAACATGTTGGAAGTGCGCTTGTAATAAGCCTCAAAACTGAAGTTGATACGGTCGAAGAAACCAAGACGCAAAGCAAAGTTGCTTGCCCAAGTGGACTCCCAACCCAATTCCTCATTACCACTCTGTGAAGGATAGAGACCAGCTGTATCGTCATAGTTGGCGTCACCACTCACCAATGCGAGGTGATAATAGTTAGGAATCTCTGAGTTACCGGAAGTACCTGTGCTGACAGCCAACTGTGCGTTGCTCAGCCAGTTATACTTCTTGAGCCATTCAGTCTGCTTCACATTCCACATGAAACCTACAGACCAGAAAGTACCCCAGCGATGATCCTTACCAAATCGGGAAGAAGCATCGGTACGGAGAGAGAAGTCTGCATAATAAAGTTCCTTATAGTTGTACTCGCCACGCATGAAGAATGACAAGTAAGAATAATCAGAAGAAGAGTCAGACCAGCGGCTGGCACGTGTACCAGACGAAACATTAGTCAGCAAATCATTGTTCTGACCTCTGGAATAGACATTGAATCCCTCTGAATGATAATCGACAGCCTCCTGACCAAGCATCACGTTGAAAGAATGGATATCCTTCAAGGTGAAACGATAGTTGGCTGTTGTAGTCTCAGTCAAATTGAGCATATCGCTGCTCTGGCGAGCCGCAAGACCCTGTCCGTTGTTAGAAGAGAGACTTGGGAAAGACTGCATGAATGCGGTAGAGTGAGAGAAATCGGCACCAAACTGGGTGCGGATAGTCAGATTCTCGATAGGATAAATCTCTGCATACATGGTAGAGAGAATCTTATACTTCTTGTTCTTGATAGGATTCTTTGCCATATATACGATAGGGTTCTCGCTCGTACCAGCCCAGTTGCCTGCTGCAAGAGAAGCCAAGCTGCCATCCTTTGCGTATGGATTCCAATATGGAAGCATGAAGCGGCAAGCTGAAATTGGGGTAACGGTGGTATAAGAACCATCGTCTGCCTGCTGGGCCTCCTCGTAAGCTGCCATGGTGTTGGTACCGATCTTCAACCAGTTGCTTGCCTTCACATCAGCATTGGTACGGATGTTGTAACGGCGGAAGGTGGAATTCTGCGCAATACCATCCTGATCATAGAAACCACCAGAAACATAGTAGTTCAAACGGTCGGTAGCACGATTCACGGAAAGTTCATAGCTCTGCAAAGGAGCCGCATCATTGAACACCTCGTCAAGCCAGTTGACATTTACCTTAGAGAGGAGATTGTAATCCTTACCAGCGTCCAGTCCTACTTCTTTCTCAAACTGGATACGCTCATCGGTATTCATCATAGACCAGTTGGTCTGAGCCAACTGTGAGAAACCATACTGAGCACGGAGGGTAACCTTCGCCTTATCCAAAGAAAGACCACGCTTAGATGTGATTACAACCACACCATTAGCCGCACGGGCACCATAGATAGAAGTAGAAGAAGCATCTTTCAATACAGAAATACTTTCGATGTCATTAGGACTTAAAGTATTGAAATCAGAACTGGAGATTGGCACACCATCCAGGATAAAAAGTGGTGACTTACCAGAGTTGATAGAGTTAGTACCACGGATTTGGAAAGTAGCTGCCTTGCTTGGTTCACCAGAAGAGCTGATGACCTGCAAACCGGTACTCTGTCCTTGCAAAGCCTGGTCGAAGCTTGCCGCAGGGACATTTTCAATTTTTTCAGCTTTCACAGCAGACACGGAACCCGCAATGGTTCCTTTCTTACGTACGCCATACGCCACAACTACGACTTCATCCATCACTTTGGAATCAGAAGTAAGCGTAATGTTCAGCGTTTTCGTCTGTGCATTGACAGGATGTTTCTGAGTCACCATACCGATGTATGAAATCACCAGCGTAGCCTTAGAAGCATCCTTTACCTCGATGGTATAGTTTCCGTCAACATCGGTCACGACACCATTCGTTGTACCCTCTTGAAGGATGGTTGCACCAATCAGCGGTTCATTGTCATCACCAGACATAACCGTTCCCTTGACGCTAAAAGTTTGCGCCAAGGTTGTTTGGACAGTCAACACAATCAGAGAGACAAGCAATAGGGAAATTCTTCTCATTCTTGTTTGTTTCAATTGTTGTTTATAAATTATTAATAATTATTTTTTTCTCGTCGGAGTAAACGGTTGCATATATATATATATTAAATATGTTGCACGCCTGACAAACCCACCGTTCTCTCACCTTGTACAATTTTTCACAAATAACAAACATAAGTATAGCTATTTGATTAAAAGCGGTGCAAAATTACTAATAATTTCTCACTTATTACAAGTTATTGCTTTAAAATTTATTATTTTAACAATAAAAGGCTAACATTTCCCGCATTTCAGGGTATCTGAGCCGTATTTTGAAGCATTTCAACCCACTTTTTCATAAAAAAGACGAAAAAAATATCTGCATACAAATTATTTGTGTAACTTTGCCATCTGATTGATTTAGAGACTAAAATGAGGACAGAAAGATGAAATACAAAATACTTTTTTTGATATGCCTGATGTTAGGTACAACTCTGAGAATGGCCGCACAGAATAATGAGACCCATCCGGAGAACAGGGATGTGGATATGGACAGCCCTACCTTCGAGCCGATGGTGAAAGTCGGCAAGGTATTGCAGGGAAAGGACAGCATACAATATGTGGAGGTCAACAATGTCTATGTATATCCCGAACCGGTATTCAAGAATGCCAAGCAGCGCATGGCTTACAACAGACTGGTATATAATGTAAAAAAGGTGCTACCTATTGCTAAAGAGGTAAGAAAGATTATCATCGAAACCGGTGAATATCTGGAGACTCTGCCTAACAAGAGAGCAAAGGATGCACATATGAAACTGGTAGAGAAAGGTATCAAGGAGGAATACACGCCAAGAATGAAAAAACTGACATACGCACAGGGTAAACTCTGCATCAAGTTAGTTTACCGCGAATGCAATTCTTCCTCTTACCAACTGATACAGGCTTTCCTGGGTCCAGTGAGAGCTGGCTTCTATCAGGCCTTCGCTTGGGCTTTCGGTGCGAGCCTTACCAAGAAGTATGATCCGAACGGAGTAGATAGATTAACAGAGAGAGTGGTAAGACAAGTTGAGTCTGGGCAGATATAATTTCCGTTCAAAGACGTTGAACCGCGGTTCAAAGACGTTGAATGTCGGTTCAAAGACGTTGAACGGACATTCAACGACTATGAACGGAGATTTCAACAGGGCTAAAAAAGAAGTGTTCCCAAAGAAAGCAACAACTTTCCTTAGGAACACTTCCTTTTATACCCAAATGCGGTGCCTATCTATTCCTCTGTATAAAGCACCTGAATCATCGTCTGACCCACAGCCTTCAGAACATTTTTATCCAAATGAGCCATATCATCACTTACCGTATGCCAGGTAGGACCAAAACTGCTTTGCTGGCAGTCAGGATAATAGGCTATCACATCAATCGTAGGAATCTTCGCCTTTTCATTTACCGGGATATGATCATCTGTTATCATACCGCCATCACTCTTAGGGAAGAAACTGCCATAACCAGCCTGACGGGCTGCTGCCCAAACCTTCTTGACAATGGCTGAAGCATACTGCATAGACATTCCCTCACGATAGAACTTGGCACCCTGTCCACCTACCATGTCGAGAAGGATTCCATAACGAGGGGTATAACCGTCTGGCTTATTCTCACTCCAATACTGAGCACCCAACGCCCAGGTATCTCCACTATCCTGAACATCAGCCCATTGAGGAGTTCCCCAATCCTCAGTATCGAAACATACAAAATCTACTCCGATAGCAGGATTCAACTTCTTGTCAGCCTGCAACTGGCGGGCGATTTCCAGCATGACTGCCACACCACTGGCACCATCATTGGCTGCCATCACAGGCTTGCGCCAGTTGGTACTGTCTGGATCATTATCTGCCCAAGGACGACTGTCCCAATGGGCACAGAGCAGGATACGGGTGGTAGCCTTCGGATTATAATGAGCGATGATATTGGTATTCTTCAATATCGTGCCATCATATCCCTTGAGGTCTGCTTTCTGCTCCTCTACCTCACATCCGAACTGCTTGAACTTCCTTACAATCCATTCGCCACAAAGATCGTGCGCCTCGCTATTCATCGTGCGAGGACCGAAGTCGCATTGAGCCTGACAATAAGCAAAGGCTGAATCCGCATTGAAGGCCGGTCCTACAGGATTCAGTTTCTCTGCTTCTTCCACTTCCTGTGCCTCAGGCGAACTTGTGCCCTGAGTAGATTTGTAAGTATATGCACCTGCCACAATAGCCGCAGCAGCCACAACACCCAATATGATTTTCATTTTCTTCGTCATCTTGTTTATTTTGAACTTTCAGATTTGAACCTTATAATTATCTTTTCTCTATAGAATTACCTTTCAACTCACCGGTAACAATTGAATTCTTCACTTACCTGACAGCCTGTACTTGCGCCATGACTCTGAGCCAGTTGCCACCCCATATCTTGGCGACATCCTGTTCGCTATACCTGCGGCGGAGCAACTGGATGGTAAAGTTGATGAGTTCTGAAGAATCGGCTAAGCCACGGATTCCACCATCACCATCAAAATCTGTACCAAGACCCACGTGGTCGATACCCATGATGTCGATAGCATGTTCCAGATGGGCAATAGCATCCATGATGTCAGCCTCACCCTCTTTGCGAAGGAAACCGTGATAAAGTGTGGTATGGGCTACACCTCCTCTGGCAGCAAGCGCACGCATCTGGTCATCGGTCAGATTGCGGGGCACATC
>USJD01000083.1 GCA_900554835.1 uncultured Prevotella sp.
CTTATCTATCTGGCATCTGCAGAAGAAGAGGTGTCGGGAAAGGATGGCATTACCCGTGCCTTGCCATTACTTCCTCATATTGACCTTGCCATCGTAGGTGAACCTACCGGCATGAACCCTGCTGTTGCAGAAAAGGGACTAATGGTACTGGATGTCATCGCCCACGGAAAGAGCGGTCATGCTGCCCGCAACGAGGGTGTGAATGCCATCTACGAAGCGCTGGATGATATGCGATGGATTCGTGACTATAAGTTTGAGAAGGTGAGCGAGTTCTTGGGACCAACCAAGATGACGCTTACCGTAGTGAATGCCGGAACCCAGCATAATGTGATTCCGGATAAGTGTACGATGCTTGTGGATATCCGCACCAACGAGTTCTATGACAACGAGGAGGTTTACAAGTTTATCTGCCAACATTTGAAGAGTGAGGTCAAGGCTCACAGTTTCCGTCTGAAGTCATCCCGTATCGACCCGGCGCATCCTCTTATTAAGAAATGTGTAGCCATGGGGATGAAGCCTTTCGGCAGTCCAACCTTGAGCGACCAGGCTCTGATGCACTTCCCTTCGTTCAAACTGGGTCCTGGCGAGTCTTCCCGCTCCCATTCTGCCGATGAATTCATCAAAATAAGCGAAATAGCTGATGCTATCGCCAAATACAAAGAGCTCTTAGATGGCGCTGCCATCTAAGAGCTCTGCTCTATTCATCTATTATACCTTAATTATATATTCTACCCTTATAGAAACCATGAGCTTTATACTAAGCTCCTTGCTTTCCATATAAGATATTCAAACTTTTGCACAGGTTCTCAAGAATGTGTTTCTTACAAAAATCCTTATATATAATAACAAACAATGGCGGCTAACAAATTTTACAATTCGTTAACCGCCACCCTATATTTTCTATCTTCCAAGCCAAGCTTCCGGATTCAGCTTTGCCGTTTCCTTACGCAACTGGAATTGAAGAATATGATCAGATCCGACAGCACCTAAAGCCTGACGAGCCGAAACTCGCTGTCCCTTATGAACGCTGACAGATTTCAAGTTACAATAGACAGAGATATAAGCACCATGACGAACAAGGACATTCCACATTCCTCCATATCCGAAGACGGCACTAACCTCACCATCATAAATGCTACGAGCCACACAACCAGGTTTACCTAAGATATTGATACCCTTATTATCCAGTGTGACGCCCTTTAAGCCTTCTACATTATATTGTCCGAAATGACTCACAATGCGATAACTGCCGCTAATCGGCATCGGCAAGCGACCACGATTAGACTCGAAGCCACCACTCAACATACGGTCAACCGTACTCAGGTTAGCCGCTTCCTGTGCTTCCTGTTTAGCCTCAGCGATTTCCTTCTTACTGCGCTCAGCATCAGCTTTAGCCTTCAACTCGGCAGCCTTACGATTAGCCTCAGCCTCACGGGCAGCCTGTTCAGCAGCAGCTTGTTTGGCAGCCTGTTCAGCAGCAGCTCTGGCAGCAGCCTCTGCAGCAGCACGGGCAGCAGCCTGAGCCTTCGCCTTTGCTTTAGCTTCAGCTTGTCGGGCAGCTTCCTCCTGCGCTTTCTTTGCAGCCTCCTGTGCCAACCTTGCTTCTTCAGCAGCCTTACGTCTTGCAGCCTCAGCAGCAGCTTCGCGCGCTTTTGCCTCAGCAATTCGTCGGGCATTTTCACGAGCAGCAGCTTCTGCAGCAGCTTTCTTACGAGCCAATTCTGCAGCTCGTTTTTTGGCTGCAGCAGCTGCAGCAGCCTTGCGTTTAGCCTCTGCTGCAGCACGAGCACGTGCTTTTGCAACTTCCTGAGCAATCAACCGATCAATCTGAGCATTGATGGCAGCATCCTTCTGACGCTGGTCTGCAATAACAGCCTGAATAGTCTTCTGCTGCTGTTGAAGTCCCTGAACTACTACTTTCTGCTCCTGCTGTTTTCCTTCCAGTACAGTCTTCTCCTGTTTTCCTTTATACAACAGATTATTCTTATGTCCCTTGACCGTCTGCAGTTGTCTGTGCTTGTCATTCACCTGGTTTTGTTTCGCCTTAACAGCTTCACCCTGAGCTTTTTGGAAAGCAGAATATTGACGGATGAAAGACAGGCGGCGATACATCTGTGACAAACTCTTGGCACTAAAAATAAACATCAGTTTCTCCTGTACCGAATGATGACGGCTCATATATCTCATCGAGCGGATATACTTGTTTTTACGGTCCTGCAACTGTTGTTCCAGGGTCTTGAGCTGAGCATTCAAAATACCGATATTGCCCTCAATATGCTGAATATCCTTCTGGATACCTTCAATATTTTTCTGTCGCTGGTCTATCTCACCATTGATAGCCATCAGGTCTTGCAAGCGTTTCTTCACATCCTCCTTATTCTTACGAAGAGCCTGTTCCTGCTCCCTGATTTTCTTTTGGATATTGGCACGCTGACCCTGCAATCCTCTGATAGAAGCATTGCTATAGGTAGCAGCCTTTTTCTCTGCTTGAGAAGGGGCAGCATGAACCGATTTCGTTGTTTTTTTGGCAACCGGCTTTCTTCCTGTAACTTTCTTTTGAGGAGTCTTACGAACTGCCTTCTTGCGGACTGTCACGGTCGCTTTCTTCCTCGTCGTTTTATGTTGCGCAAAAGGAGAAAGCGTAAAAGAAAGTGCTAATATAAATAATAATATACGTCTCATTACATATTCATGATTTTACTGAGGACATCCTCAGGAGATACCTTTTTATATTTATCTGACACCTTAGTCTCTGCCTCCCAATTACTATCTGTCTTTACCGCATTCATATCAATGGAAATCTGCATTTCTTTGTCAGATTTCGCCAAGTCGGTCATAAACTTCAGTTTCAGAGAGGCTGGGAATTGTTTTACTCCTACATTCTTAAAATTACTATAGTCAATATGAAGCACCGAATTGTTGTTGGCTGTCTTATACTTCACATCAGACTGTAAGATGCGCCCTGTATTACGGTCTGCACCCCAGGCGTAGGTCATGTTCCCCTGTTTGAAAGTAACAGGCACCACATCGCCTGCAGCATCCAAGTCGGCATCAAATTTCTTCAAGTCTGATTCAGAAACTCTCTGGCTACCAGGCAACAAGAGTTGATTCCAGAACAAGGCTTGCAAGGAATAGAAATTAACTCCCTGTTTCTTCAGGAAATCCACCTGATTGTAATCCGCCTTGATATATTCCTTATGCAAACGGTCGATAATCAGCACATAGTCTGGAGTAAATTCCAGTCTGCCAACCTCTGTACCCAAGATTGGAATAAAAAGTTGGATACGAATCACCTGGTCCTTTCTCATGCGAAGAGCACCTGGCACAGAAATGTCCTTGCTGCCCATCTGAAGACTGAACGACATATTGCCAACAATATTCTTAGAATAGACCTGGTTGTCAGAAACTTTCTGCACGAAGGTCAATTTCTTTAACGCTTCACTCTGGTGTCCGCGACTGGAATTTGCATTCTGGGACTGGGAAGTAGAAATCGAACCTTTCCCTTCTACAACCTTCTTGGTACCACATGCACCCAGTAAAAGCGGCAGACAAAGAGCTATCACTTTGACGAAGTTTTTATTTTTTCTTTCCATTTCTCAATTTATTATTCTTTTTCGCACCACTTCGACTTTGAGATTTGCGATCAGGAGTTACAGCCGAACCACCTGTCATTCTCTTGATTTCTTCCTCCGTGATGTATCTTTTATTCTTAATTTTCGTCATGATACCTTCCGATTTATTGCCTGCATCATACGACTGTTTCCAAAACTTCAGAGCTTCTTCTGTCAGTCCATTCATAGCATAAATATCTCCAGCATGCTCGATGACGGTATTGTTGTTCTGAGTCGAATCCAGATTGGCAATAGCCTGGTCGATATAGATTTTTGCCTCATGATAACGCTCTTCCATGAAGAGAATCCAGGCATAGGTATCCAGATAAGTACCATTTTTCGGTTCCGCCTTGATGGTCTTAAAACTCATCTGCTCCGCCTTGTGCAACTCTTTTCCCTTCAAGCTGATATAATAAGCATAGTTATTGAGCGCAGCCACATTATCATCCTTCCATTGCAAACAGGAATCATAGGCAGCAAACGACTCATCTTCCAAACCTTTCTTGTTCAAGATATCTCCCATAATCATATACAGGTCAGATACCAAGGCAGGTGAACTCTTTTCATTTATCTGTGCCAATCCCTTTCGGAAAGTCACGAGAGTAGCATCATCATCCCCTTTCATATAATGCGCCATTCCTCCAAAATAATAGAATACCATCTCATCAGGATTGTATGCCTGAGCCTGGTTGGTCATGTCAATAACCTCATCATATTTCTTTTGGTCCCATAGACTTTGTACCAGTTGCAAACGGGCACTCGCATTATCGGGAGCAATCGTCAGAACTTTCTGGAAAGCAGTATCTACAGAATCCTGCGGCATCTTCTTCAAGTCCATATAAGCAGCTCTCAGTTCTGCCAATTCACCAGAAGGTTTAGGCACATTGAGTATCTTCGTAAAGAGATTCAATACCTCAGTCGAATCACCGCCATTACGTTCATTCTCCTGAATAAAAGAACGAATCATCACGATTTTTGTTTCCAATTCCGTATTTTTTCCCAGCAAGATACGGTCCAGCATCAGTCGTGCCCGTTCTTTCTGACCAGTAGCATTGTAATAATCATATAGCGAAGACTCCGCATAGGCATTGTCAGGTTCCTCCTTGAGAACATCCGTAAAGAGCTTATATGCTTCCTTTTGTCTGTCGTGCTGCATCAGCCAGTTACCCAACATCGTCTTATAGACCATATCCAGAGGGTGCTTATCAGAAAGGCTTTCCAATTCCCGATAAGCAGCTTTGCTATCCCCCATCATTTCATAGACACGCATTTTAGACAGGGTAAACTGCTCGCTCTCGCCCTCTTCCTTTTCTAATCGGGCAATCGTAGAAAGCATTTTCTGGAAATCATTTTTCTGCTGATAAAGCTGGAGAAGAATGCGCAAAGCATCCGTATTATCATGATTATGCGCATAAATCAGTTCATACGAGTCTATCGCTTTGTCATATTGTTGATTGCCAATATAGTACTGCGCCAGTCGCTCCGGATAGGTCTGGTTTTCAGGATTAAGACTAACAGCCTTTTCCAGACAGGCTAAAGCGATGGAGTCCTTTTTCATTTGTGAGTAATACACCGACTGGAAATAATACACCTCAGCCGCATGGGGATTGATGGCACGAGCATGCTCCAACAAGTCGAAGGCAGCACTATAGTTGCCTGCACCTTGTTGGCGGATGGCCTCCAGGAAGAAGTAATCAAAGCGTTTCTTATCATTTGCAGGAATTGTATCCTGTTCAACAGCAACAGCTTTAACTTGCTTTTTCTTACGCGCCAAAGATGGCAAAGTGGCAGTTCCGAGCAACAGAGCCACCATTCCCAAAGCTATATATTTAGCACTAATCTTCACGTTAATCGTTTCCTCTTAAAAATATTGATTCAACACCAGAATACCTTATATTCTTATTTGACTCCAGTATGTCCATATCCGCCTTCGCCACGTTCAGTTTCATCAAGACTTTCCACCTCAACGAATTCCCCTTGTTCGTGCTTGGCAATAACCATTTGTGCAATACGCTCCCCCTCATTTATAACGAAATCTTCCTGAGAGAAATTGATGAGCAATACCATGATTTCACCACGATAGTCAGCATCGATTGTTCCAGGAGTATTGAGCACGGTGATGCCATGCTTCAGAGCGAGACCGCTGCGAGGGCGAATCTGCGCCTCCAATCCTGCAGGCAAAGCCATATAAAGTCCTGTAGGCACAAGTCTTCTCTCCATGGGATGGAGTACGATAGGCTCGTCAATGTTAGCACGCAAATCCATGCCCGCACTCTGAGGTGTGGCGTATGTTGGCAGAGGCTGGCGCCCCTTGTTGATAATCTGGATTTTAATCATAATTACACTTTTAAATATTTCAAGTTGCTTGGCTTTTTAAAGTAAAGCACAGCATAGATTGTGCAAAAATACTGCTTTTTGAGCACAATAAGGAATTTTTGAAAGAAAAATGCAAGATTTTAAACAAAAATAAGTGCTTTTTATTTTGCATTATGCAAATAAAGGTGTATTTTTGCGTCATGGAATGGAAAAAACTCATATCAAACAAGCGTTTCGGACAAGAGCATAAGCATGCCGAGCGCCATGACGATCGCTCTGAATTCAAGCGCGATTACGATCGCCTTATTTTCTCCTCAGCTTTCCGTCGCTTGCAAAACAAAACCCAGGTATTCCCTCTGCCAGGTAGCATCTTCGTGCATAACCGCCTCACCCACAGTCTGGAAGTGGCGAGTGTAGGAATGTCGCTTGGCAACGATATTTCCCGCCGCATCATAGAGAAACGTCCTGAATTAAAAGACACTCTTTTCGAGGAAATCGGCACCATCGTGAGTGCTGCCTGTCTTGCCCACGACTTAGGCAATCCTCCATTCGGCCATTCAGGCGAGAAAGCCATCCAGACCTTTTTTACTGAAGGAGCAGGACTTGCAGTTAAAGACAAGGTTAGCAAGAAGTTTTGGGACGACATCACCCATTTTGAGGGAAATGCCAACGCCTTCCGCATCCTTACTCATTGTTTTAAGGGAAGACGTCAGGGCGGTTTTGTGATGACCTATTCCATGCTTGCTTCCATCGTGAAATATCCATTTGCCAGCAGTCTGGCTGGAAGTCACGGCAAGTTCGGTTTTTTCACTTCCGAGACAGAATCGTATCAGCGAATTGCGGAAGAATTGGGCATTACCTGTTTTTCCCAACCAGGCGAACCACTCAAGTATGCCCGTCATCCCTTAGTATATATGGTAGAGGCTGCAGACGACATCTGCTACGAAATCATGGACATTGAGGATTCCCACAAGTTGAAAATTCTATCATTCAAGGAAACAGAAGAGTTGCTTTTAGCTTTCTTTGATGAGGACACCCAGCGCAGGATACAACAGCGCATAATCGACGAAGGGGTAACCGATGAAAACGAAAAGGTGGTTTATATGCGAGCCAGCGTTATCGGCAGACTGGAAAACGAATGCGTCAAGACTTTCATCGAGCATGAGGACGAAATACTTGCCGGTACTTTCCAGGGGAGCCTCATCGACCATATTGCAGAGCAACAACGCAATGCCTACAAGCAATGCGAAAAGATTTCCTTTGCCAAGATTTACCACAGCAAACCAGTACTTGACATAGAACTGTCAGGTTATAAAATTATGGCTACGCTGATGGAGGTATTTATTGATGCCGCCATCAACCCGACCCGTTTCTATTCCCAGCAACTCATCCGCCGTGTAAGCAGCCAATACGACATCAACAATCCCGATTTGGAAGAGCGCATCATGGCCGTGATAGATTACATCAGCGGCATGACAGATATCTACGCATTAGACATCTATCAGAAAATCAATGGTATCAGTTTGCCGATTGTGTAATCCGGAAGGTAATCGAAAATTTGAAGAGCGAAACGAGAAAAGCCCTTCACCCTTCACCAATATATCATAAACACCTGACATCCAAGCGGTTACAAGGAAAATAACTTAAAATCACCCTTCACCACCCTTCATCGCCCTTCATCTTAAGACTAAAGTTAGTCGTCTATTAAGGCTAAAGGTGATCATCTATTAAGATTAAGAGAGAGGAAGGGTCATTGGTCCATGATGCATTTTACTCATCGAACTTTGAAATTTAATGTCTATATTTTTCACAACCAGCAAAATTTCGAGTCAAACAAATAACCAGGCAATTGTAGCTAATAAAGGGCAAAAAACGGCAAAAAAGATGAAGAGCGATGAAGGGTGCGTTTTTACCCTTCACCCTCAGACCTCCTGTGTTTATCGGCATTTCAGGAGAAAAGATGAAGGGTGAAGGGTAAAATCGCATTCCGATTTGAAATTTTCTACGCTATAAAGATTTTTCTAAAATTCACCACATCTATTTTCAAATAAATACCGCTACAAACATTTTCTATAATAAGGAAGCAAGAGAACAGAATACCCAGCAGATATTCTTGTTCGCTAAGTAGGCAAAGCGCTGTTCGCTAAGTAGGTCAAAGCGCCTTTGGAAGGGCACTATTGCGCCAAGGTAAAGGCACCTTTGTGCTCGGGTAAGAGCACAAAGGTGCCCCCGAAAAGTACAAGGGTGCACAAGTCAGACACCACCCGTAAACCCGAAGCCCAGATTTCTATCTTTCAGAGATGCTATCTAAAATCAAATACACGATCACAAAAATCACTTTTTGTCACAGTCCTTTTGTCATAACGTTTCTCTGCACGAATTTTCTGCATCGGATAAGACTTAGCAACCTGCAACTTGATTACATAGATGTAACAAGTATCATAAAGGCAAAACATATCCGGATCCGCAATCACACAAGAATCAGGCAAGGCAATTGAACCAATTGTCGCCTTATAAAACTCCATTTTAGCCTTTGCATCAATAGGTAATTCAATGCTCTGCAATTGCTCATTCCAATATTTCCAGTCTCTCAATGTATCTACCCCAGAGAAATCTATCATCAATGTATCATTGGTACAATTTTTAATTTGAAAGAAACTACGCCTATCCATAACACAAGCACTACAAGAACACAATAAGTTGAAACCTATTAACACTAAAACTTTTTTCATTACTTCTATTTGCATGATAAAAAATCCATATTATTTCCTTAGCCCATCCTTCCCTAATCCACTTTATAATATTATCCTTATTGTATCTGCAAAAGCCCTATTTTGTAGGGGTGGGAAACTTTAGTTATTTACAGCTTAAAAGTTGAAATTTTATGCTTATAAACGACAATGATATTATTATTCCCTGCAGATTTCACTAGACTTGGTTGCCATTTGAACTTAGCTAGAGCCGTTCCGTCAGGATAAATCAACCAATAATTGGACTTGTCTGCATTGTTTTGCAGACAAATGGCATCATCAATTTTAAAACGAACAGCAAAAGTCTCACCAAGCTCATACGTGTCAAGTATATTCATGTGGTCATCCAAGACACAAAGTTTATTTTTATCTGTCAGCATCGGGCAAGTGCTAGCACCTGCTTTAACCAAAGTAAGTTTTGGAGCCATACCATGGAAAGCATATAGGTCATGATTCGGAATCAAGAACAACGAGCCAAATTGTTTTTTATCCCAATCCTTGACATTGATGGTCGAATCTTGGAAAGAACAATATACCGCCTTTTCCGAGCCAGCCAAAAATACGCCATTATCCGATAGGAAACCGTCGTTCATGACATGCTTTTTGTCATATAAAGGCAAAAATTTCTCCCGTTTACCTGTCAAAGCATCAAAAACAGCCAAGAAAGGCTTGCCACACTTAATGCGACCACGCATCATACTATCCCCATATCCGTAATTTAGCATGAACACTTTCCCATCTCGCATCATCAGCTCTGACGTAGAGGATTCCTTGTCCTCGAAGTTATACTTCCACTTCACCTGTAAGCTATCAGTACCCAAGCAATACAAATAGTTACGGTCGCTCACATAGATGCAAGCGTCTTTTTGAAGGATATTTGAAGTCAATCCAGTAATAGTATATGGATTGAGATTATAATAAAACGTCACAATAGGAGAACTAAAACCAACAGCTGATGCAACAGAGACAACATTTGTCAAAGCCAGCAACGCCATTCCCTTTGTGTCCTTTATACCTGTTTTAGCCTTGACCTTCCACATTTTGCCTGTTGTTATGTCTATCTCGTTGATATCATCCCCGACAACTACCAGATGAGTAGAGTCCACCATGACTGCTCTTTCCCAACCAATATTTCTCGTCATGGGAATATCAGCATTCCATAACAGTTTACCATCATGCAAACGATAGGCATAGGTATTACTAGAACCTATTTTATCCAATCCTACAACAATATCCAAGCTATCATTGATATAGACAGGGTATAGATATTGAGTCCACAACGACTGACCAGTTTTGCTATCAGCCAACGTTAGCAAAGACTTGCCATTGCTTTTCAAGGTAGCAGATAACAGAACACCTTGCTTTGTTATAGAGTGTACTGTACAAAGCGACAAATCCAAAGGTTTCCCCCAAAGGACATCTAAATTCTCTGCATTCAACGCATACAAGTGACCAGAAGTCATTGGCTTACCTTTCTTGGTTGTATCACATGCAAGCACCATGACAAGGCTATCGTAAGTTGCCACAGATTGAATATTTTTGTTCAACTCCAAGGTTTTGCCCCAAAGTTGCTTGCCGTCATTAGTCTCTGCCACAGAGACCGAATCCACTACGTTTTGCGCTGTAACATTTATTGAGAACAACAGCAACAAAAATAACATTAACTTTTTCATATTTACGAGATTTATATTTTTCAGAATCTTACCAATAAACCAGCAGTGAGCATACTCTTGCACCCAACATTCCACTCGCAGAAATACCTAAAACTTTCTCCACCTAATGACATACCAACTAAAGTCACATTATATCCCAAATCGGCTTTGGTTCGATTACACTCAAAGCCAGGAACAGTAACCTTCTCTTTCAGCAAAGCCAATCCTAAGCCTGCACCCGAATAAGCGCGAAAGATGCCGTAGCCCGATGTAAACCAAGTATAGGTAATAGCTGGAAGTGCATACATGCAAGACAAATCCGAATTTCCACGAGGTTCTGACGGTTCTACCGTATCATCAACATAATTACACCATTCACTAGTAATAAAACCAACAGAAGCCCCAACCGAGATTTGCTTTGTAAGACGATACTTATAATCTATTCCTAGATGAACTGGAATTGCAAAACATTCCGAGTCACCACCACTATATGGAATAGGCTTTGTCAGTTTGTCATGTTTATCTATCACATACAAATTCAACAAGCCCACACCAAAGTATAGTTCATGGCGTTTGCCTATATCTAGCTTTCTCTGCAATGAGCTTTGAGCACGGGTCATAGACACTCCCATTACCAGCAGTATGCCCAATAAAAACACTATCTTCCTCATAAGGCTTTTATTTTTTATTATCATTTTCGTCATTAACAAAAACAATTTCTTTTGTATTTCCTTTACCTAAATCCTTTGTAGCAAAAAGATACTGCTTGATAGCATTGCTTCTACCATGTTTTTTTTCATACCTCACAGCATTTTTAAATGTATCAAATACAGAAACCACAACTGAATCACGATGATTATTATTTAACAAATCCATCCAACTCGGTTGCAAGTTATTAGCTTCCATGGCTAATACACACAAAGAATCCATACTATTATTTTTTATCTCCTTAGCCCATCCTTCCATAATCCATTTTGTTTCATTGCCATCATGGAATCTACAATCAACACGAACACAAACTGTCATATCAGATTGATTATAAAAAAATATTGTACAATGAGGATTACGACTATAATAATCCTCATCTGACTCTTCCGTTTCCCCAAAATCTCCACATGCCACAAAGCAAAGAAAAGAAATTAGTAAAAATAAAATAAAACTATACTTCATAATTTTCAAATTGAATCTGCATGACCAACTTGTACAACTTGGCCATGCAGTTTTTACAATTACCACTTTACATCTATTGGATAACGTCCATAGTTCCAAGGATTTACCCCATACTTATCCTTGAAATATTTTGCAGCCTTCTTATTAGCACGGCGTTCAAACCACATGGTTTTCACTCTGCCAACTGTTGTATAATCTTTTAAATTATCTTCAAAGACTGTTACGTTTTTTCCGTCATACTTTTTTGTATTAATAAGACTAGGAATACCTACACTAAAGAGATAGCCAAATCCATAATCTTGACTTTGAAGATAATGCCCATACTCATGCATGAACAAATCATCTTTATACGGTGCAAAATTCCCCTTTTCATCCCTAGGGGTTCCTTTTGGGGTGTTTATATTTATAAAAGACCCAATTGTAACACCATTCCCTATTTTATCAGGTTCTATTTTTCTAACTAAATACGTCGCACCATCAAAGTATTCAACATCACTAACATCATTTACTGCATTTTTTATTTGTGAATAAGAATAACCTATACCCGTCTGAATTGACTCCCAAGTAAAGCGTGACAATATTTGCTTAAAATTGCCTTGGAACAATCCCCAATCTATCTTGAGCGAATTATATGTTCTCTGGAAACTATATTGGCTAAAATTAAGTCCATGTCTAATCGGATTACTAATCAAATCAATTAGTCCATCTATCAAAAAGAAGAACTTACCATTCCTATCCGTATATTTCAGCGGATTATTCATACAATAGCTATAACGGTTGAAATTCTGGCTCTGCTCTGGAGTCTGCACGTATGGATCAGGAGACAAGAAACGACTCGTAGCAGAATCATACAATCTTGCATTCATGTTCACCAATCCGAAGTCTGTAAGATGTTCATGCCCAGTATAACCTCTACCCAAATAGAGCGTAGGCTCTTCACCATAAGCATATACCACTTGTGTTTCAGGATTACGCAAACGTCCCCAAGCATCATAACTCAACTCTTGAAGCAAATTTCCCTCATAATCGGTAACATGCGTGATGCTGCCCAAGTTGTCTCGAAGAACATTACACAACTTCCAAGAAGAGCCCTCCTTGACATAGACCATTGGTGAGTCATAATAGTCACCTGCTAGATAGAGTCTTTCTATAGAGCCAGAGCCAGTCTGCTGAAGTTCATAGCAATCCCCTATATAGTAATGACTAGAAGCCACACCGCCATTGCGTGAAACCTCCATCTTCACCCTATCATAGTCACCATTATAGACAAATTGAGCTTTCATATCATTTTCTTCTATACTAAACAAACGATTGAAAGACGTATAAGTTGCATCTTGCCCTACAGTAGGGATAACATTTTTAGAAAAATTAACATCCGTCATAGCGTATGGCTTGGAAGCCTGACCATACTCAAAGCTTCCTACATCGCTTCGGCTGAGAACATTTCCCTTGTCATCATATTCTGCCGTTCCACCAGCATAGTCAGTCAATCTGTTGATGTCATCATAGCCGAAGTTCTCTGTAAGATTTCTGGTTTCGTCTTTTCGTGACACCAGATTTCCTGTGAGAGGGTCTATCTTATACGAGAAATTTTGAATGACTGTAGTTCCCTTAGCCGCCATTCTACTTGTAGGATAGCCATAGCTGTCATAAGCATAAGAACGTGTAATACCACCCGACGAGATTTCCGTTGGCTGTCTAAAGACATTCTCTTTTCGCAAGCGATATACTTCCTTGCCATTGTCCAAACTTACTCCTATCAAGTAAGTCTTGGTATATTTGTAGTTTTCCGTAGCCAGCACTCCATCTTGAGAGGTATATTTGATAGAGCTAACAGCACCATCCGTATAAGAATAGTCCTTCTGCAACCATTTTCCATCAACAACATTCTCACGCCATGAAGTGATTCTACCCAAACCATCGTAGGTGATAGACTTCGAGGTTCCATTATCAGAAGAAACACCCACCAAGTCGTTGACTGTATTATAGGCATAAGTTGTCGTCAACTCAGGGCTAATACTCTTGACCACACGGTTATACGAATCATATTCCTTGGTTGTAACCTGTCCTTTGGCATCTGTCACCTTAGCAACATTGCCACCCTTGTCGTACTCGTATGTAGTTCTACCTGCACTAGGGTCAACAAGCGCAGTACGCCTTCCATAGACATCGTACTCAAAAGAGGTGGTAACTCCTCCCGGGGCAACTACTGATTTCGGCTGTCCGTCTGCACCCAGATTATACTCTATCGTACCTGCAGGATCAGTTACAGAGACAAGTTGACCAAAAACATTATTTGTTTTGGTTGTTGTGACATTATCAGTTGTAACAGAAGTTGTATTTCCACTATAGCTATATCTAGTAAAATGACCAGAAGCCTCGGCGTATTCCAATGGTCTGTTATACGCATCGTATGAATACGTATTCCACAAAGATGCCGTACTGCCTGAGAATGGCAAAGACACCTTTTCCAGATTTCCATACTCATCATAAACCTTATCGACTGAAACTATAGTATTGTCGAAGTGAGTGACTTGACTTCTTGTCTCACGCCCAAATGCGTCATACACCGTCTTAGACGTAGGAATCTTAGTACCCGAAGTTTGGATAGCATAAACACCAACATTATCATAATTCCACATATAACGAGTTGCCTTGACTGTGTTGTCAGGATAAGAGGCCGTTATCTCACGTCCCATATCATCATACTCATACTTGGTAACGCCACCTCTAGCATCCGTCATCTCTATCATGTTTCCAACATTGTCATACGTATATTTCGTCACCAAATTCTGTGGATTGGTCTCTTGGACAACACGACCATAAGAATCATAGGCGTATTGAGTCTTCTGAGGCGTTCCACTGTATGGAGTTACAGAACTAGAGATTATTTTTCCATAACTATCATAATAATAGACAGTTTGCTCTACTTGATTTCCATTTTTAGAAAGAACTGTCACTGTTGGCTTTTTGTTACTTCCCCATACAGGCACAAAGTTCCTTTCCACATAA
>USJD01000084.1 GCA_900554835.1 uncultured Prevotella sp.
ACTGACGGCTACGGCAAGTGGCAGGAACTGCCATACACCATCACCATCAAGGTGTTGCCGCCATGGTATGCTTCCCGCCTCGCATTCATGCTCTATATCCTGATGCTGATTGGCGGCCTCTTTGCTGCAGCCCGCTGGTATAAGGAACGGGTGAAAACCCGAAACAGCCTGCAGATGGGCGTTATCCTTACCAATATCACCCACGAGCTGCTCACCCCGCTCACCGTTATCTCTGCCACCATCTACAAGCTCAAGGCGATGGCACCACAGTATGAGGAAGACTATCTCGTGATGAACAGCAACATCAACCGTACCACCCGATTGCTGCGACAGATTCTGGAAGTGAGAAAGTCGCAGGCAGGACAGCTGCATCTGCTTGTGAGCCGCGGAAACCTGATTTCGTTCATAGAAGAAGCGTGCGAGAATATCCGTCCGATGGCTGAACACCAGCAGGTTACCCTATCCCTGGAGAAGCCGAAGATTGAAGGCTTGGTATGGTTTGATGCCGACAAGATGGATAAGATTATCTACAACCTGCTCTCCAACGCCATTAAATATAATAAGGTGGGAGGCAAGATAGATGTATCGCTCAGTCTCAGCAAGGAGCAGGCGGTCATCAGCGTCTCGGATAACGGCATCGGTATGTCGAAAGAGAAGATAAAGCATCTCTACACCCGTTTCTTCGATGGCGACTACCGCAAGCAGAACCAGCCAGGTACCGGTATCGGACTGTCGCTGACCCACGATCTGGTGAAACTGCATCATGGCGATATCCAATGTGAAAGTCAGGAAGGCAAAGGCACAACCTTCACCATCACCCTGCCTATCAGGAAAAATGCGTATGCACCAGATGAAATAGACAACACAGACAAACTAAATGCAGTAAATCAGGAAACCATCAGACAGGCAAGCCTGGAAACGAAGCAGGAATCTCAACCAGCTTCCGAGGACACACCTAAGCAGGTATCTGTTCGCCAGAGTATCTTCATCCGTAAAAACGTAAACAGGATTCTGGTGGTTGAAGACAACGAGGAATTGTTAGCCCTGATGCTGCAGGTTCTGAGCAAAAACTATCATGTACTTACGGCAAAGAACGGAAAGCAGGCGATGAACATCATCATGAAGGAGAAACTCGACCTCGTGGTGAGCGACGTGATGATGCCGATTATGGATGGTATCGAACTGACCAGACAGCTGAAGTCTGACAAGAGTTTCTGGCAGTTGCCTATCATCCTGCTCACCGCCAAGAACAAGGAAGAGGACAAGACGGAGGCTTATGCCGTAGGAGCAGATGCCTACATTACCAAGCCATTTAAATTTGAAGATCTGGAAGTTCGCATCAACGCCCTTCTTGCCAATCGCAAGAAAATAATAGAAAAGATTCAGGCTGAGGTTTCACTCCAGGCAAGCACAGAGAACGAAGCACAGCCAAAAGTGCATCTTAGTAACCCCGACCAGGCGTTTATCACGAGCGCCACGGAGTTGGTAATGAAACACCTGGCTGATGCTGATTACGACAGAGAATCCTTTGCCAAGGATATGGCAATGGGAGAATCAACATTATATAATAAGATGAAAGCAACAACCGGACAGACGGTTATCGCCTTCATCAACTCTATTAGAATGAAAGAGGCTCAACGTATCATCCAGTCGAACCCTAACATTCTGATAAGTGATGTGGCAATACAAGTGGGCTTCAACACGCCAAAGTATTTTTCAAAATGCTTCAAGAAACAGTTCGGTGTCTTCCCGAAGGAGTATGCTGAGCAACTGAAAAACGTCAATTAGTATTATTAGTTGTGGAAATCCATTGCTTTTTTCGCACATTTCCACGACTAATAGCAACTATTCCCTGTCACTATTCTGCGCTAAATATATAGAAATCTGTCGCAATCTCGCTTTTTTATTGAGATTACGACAGATTTCTTGTTTGAAGATAGTCAAGCGAAGAGCAGTTGTCAAGGATAGGGTGATGGTCGAATCCACCTTATCTAAGATGGTGAAAATGTTAATATTATGTTAAAACAGAAAAATAAGTGCCCAAAAGTTTGGAACTAATTGTAAAAAAGCATACTTTTGTAGTGTTATATTGAAGTAGTACACTAAAACATTGGTAATTATGAAGTATGTAACTATTATTGTCTTCCTGCTCATCTCTACAGGAGCAAAGGCGCAAGTAAACGATTCCGTAAAGATCAACAAGAATGCAGCACAGATAGATACAACATTACACTTGAAGGAAGTAGTAATAAAGGCTGCCCGTGTGATTCATAAGATAGACCGAGACATTATCCTGCCATCTGCCAAGATAAAGGAGAATTCTTCCAACGGCTATGATCTTTTGAGAAATCTGAAATTGCCTAATATCAAGGTGAATGAAGTCCAACAGAATATTAGCAGTTTCCTGGGTGGAGTCCAAGTTCGTATCAACGATATCAAGGCTACAGTACAGGACATCTTGGCTTTGCAACCAGATGAGGTTATACGCATAGAGTACATTGATAATCCAGGTGTTCGCTATGGTGATGGAGATTTGGCTATTGTCATCAATTATGTAGTAAAAAGAAGATTTGCCGGTTACGTGGGAGGTGTCAGTACTTCTCAGGCTTTCTGGGAAGGCTTTAACAACAGCAATGGCTTCTTTAGATATAATTACAAAAAGTCAGAATTTGGGCTTTCGTATGGCTTAAATTATCGTTGGTATGATAAAAGAAAAAAGGACAGCCAGACTACATATATCCAACCTGACGGTCTGCAACGTAACGTTGATTATATCGGACAGAATGCAGAAATGACTTATAATTCTCACAATTTGCAGCTCGGTTACAATTTGACGGAGTTAGGAAAATATGTGTTAAATGTAAGATTCGGTCTCGATTGGACGAACGCTCCCTATAATGAAAGATTGCAAAAGGTATTTGAAACGGGTTGTCAAGACCTGCTTTTGTATACCAAGGATTTGGGAAACTTCAGAAATCCATCCCTCGATATTTATTATAGTTTGAATTTGCCTCATAAGCAGAACCTTATAGTCAACGTGGTAGGAACCCACCTTGGTTCAGATAACAGTCATAAGCAAAATGAATATGCCCTGATTACGTCGGTGGATCAGACTTTGAAGTCTAATCCTTTGCATGATTATGGCTATGAAGTAATCGGCAGCAAATACTCGTTGATAACTGAAGCCGTTTATTCAAAGGTTCTGAGTAAGCCTTTGATATTTTCGGGCGGAATAAATTATGCTGTTAGCAGAACTGACAATAAGTATTCTGGTAGCCAAAATCTGACTACGATTTTGAATTCCAACAACGTTTACCTGTTTTCCCAGCTCGATGGTCGAATCAGCAAAATAGCCAACTTCCAGTTGGGGATAGGTGCTAACTATATATCTATAGAGCAAGGTAATGTGGGATTCAACAAATGGACATTCAGACCAAAACTCACGGTGGCTTCCAATTCTATCAGGAACTTTAGGGTTAGGCTTACAGGTTCAGTTGCTCCCCAACTCCCTTCGCTTTCGCAGTTGAGTGAAGTGCGGCAGCAAAGCAGTAATATACAGGCAGAGGACGGTAACAGTAAATTAAAGGCAACCTCTACGTATAATGCATCAATAGGATTTACCTGGAGCCACAAGATAGTTGACGTCAACTGGGGTGGCAGCCTCAGTCATACGCCTGATGCCATCATGACCAGTATTACTCCATTAAAGCAATCAGACGGCAGCTATCTGTATGTATGGAAACCTGAAAATCAAAAAAGTTTCACCACATACTTTGCCTATACAAATTGCACTTTCCATATTATTCCTGACATCTTTGATATTCAAGGAGAATTGCAGTACCAACATCTCAAAAGCCGTGGTTTAGACTACTCTCACGACTTTGAGCCGCTGCACTATGGCATCTCTGCCTATTTCAACTTGAAGAAATGGTATATAGTGTATGAATTTGCCAATGCATGGGAAAAGCTATATGGAGAAACCAGAAGTGCAGGTGAGAGACGGTCTAACCTAACTATTTCTTATAAGAATAAGAATCTCCGCATGGGGCTCAGCTGTATTCTTTTAGGCTATGCGCAAGGATTTGATTACAAGAGTCAGACTGACAGTAAATATTATACAAGCCGTGATAATACTTATCTCAAGAACAATGGCAATATGTTGATGTTTACCTTGGGATACACCTTCAATTATGGAAGAAAGTATAAGTCTGATAAACGTAAATTGAACAATAGTGATAAGGAAACAGGCTTGAGAATTTAAGGATTGAAATTCAATAGGGTGAAAGCTACAACCGGCCAAACGCCAAACTCAAGTTTGAATTCACCGTCTCTCCTCTTCTCACTTTACGAACACAGAATACTGCAAGAAGATTGTACGATTACTGGCTAAGAAGTAACAAGGGTACACCAGAAAATCTTTGTTCAGCGACGTTGAACTAAGGTTTCATGGAAAAATGAATTCTCATGGTTCTCTTGTCGAAAGTGATTTCCGGGGTGTCTAAGAAGTGGGAGAGTGCACCCTTGTCTGCCAATTCCCGGGGAGTTCCTACGGATAAGACGGAATTGCTTGCTTCTATCTTGTCATGATGATCTTCTTCGTTGTGATTTTCTGTTTTCTTCAGATTGCCTGAAAACTTCTCCATGAGCCAAATCTTGTCTGCCAGTTGCAGGGCGATTTCTACATCATGGGTGGAAATGAGGATAGACTTTTGGAGTTGCTGGGCCAGACGCTTGAGCATGAGGAGGGTTTCTACCTTGCTTGGAAAATCAAGAAAGGCGGTTGGCTCGTCCAGCAGGATGATAGGGGTCTGCTGGGCTAAGGCTTTGGCTATCATCACTTTTTGGCGTTCTCCGTCGCTTAAAGTATTGAATATACGACCTCTGAGGTGTTGGATTCCTACTTCATGAATGGCTTCATCTACAATCTTCAGGTCTCCCTGAGAGAGTGAACCCCAGAAATTAGAATAAGGAGAGCGCCCCAGACCGATGATTTCTTCTACCTTCAGATGGATGTCATCCATTTGAGCGGTTAGAACTACGCTGATGGATTTAGCTATTTGTTTTTGAGAAAACATGCTGACGGATAGGAGATGGTCAGATCCTGAAGTTTCCGATAAGAGAATGTCTCCTTCCAAAGGTGGTTGGAAGGCTGAGAGTGTACGTAGCAAGGTTGATTTTCCGGTACCATTCGCACCTATCAGACAAGTGAGTTCGCCACTTTGCAGAGAGGCGTTGATATTTTGGGCTACAATTCGATTCTGACCGTTCGAAAGATAGCCGATAGTTGTATTTTTTAGAATGATAGTTTTCTTCATCTCGCTTCTTTGACTTTGTGAAATAACCTTCTTACTTTTTGTGCTCTCAAATGCAAAATTACGACTTTTGATTTGATAATAGCTACACTCGGGATAAAAATAACCAACTTTAACGCATTCGTTTCGTTTGTCGCTAAGTCATTTTTCTCATGAGCATCCATAGCTTATTTCTTTTTATCTCGTGAACATCCATTGCTTATTTCATAAAGTTTAAAAGTTTATTTCATAAAAATCCGAATTTTCTAAATAATAATTCTCCCAAAAATGCGTTTTATCTCTATATATAACTTATATGAAAAGTAAAATATATAACTTATTTGAAAAGTAAAGAATCAAAAATGGAACAAACTTCTCCTATACAGGCTTTATTGCAGCAACGCACTCTGCTTCAGTTGGAGTATTATACTGAAAAGGAGGCCTTTCGCAAACTGACGGAACAAATCGGCATGCGGCGCAAGGTAAAACGTGGTGACGCTTGGTTTCCACTACGTATAGGCAAAAGCTTCTATAATTCGCTCAATCAAAAATCCATAGAGGTGTTCCGTACCTCTGACGAGGAGATTGACCACAATTTTGAGTTCGGGCGACCTGTCGTGTTCTTTAGAAGTGAAGAACGAAGAGTGAAGAGTGAAGAATTCAATAGCAAAACTCCCTCTAACTCTTCATCAAAAACTCAAGAGAAAGGACAAGAGAATTCTTCACTCATCACTCTTCACTCTTCACTTAAATATTTCTCCTTTACCGGTACAGTCAGCTATGTGGATGGTGACAGAATGGTGATAAATGTGCCTGATTCTGTTTCCTTGCTCGACTTGCAGACAGAAGAGCCTATCGGCGTGCAGTTGTCCTTCGATGAAACGAGTTACAAACTGATGTTTGAAGCGCTCGACCGTACGATGAAGGCAAAGAATAACCGTCTGGCTTATCTGCGAGACCTTTTCTATTCTCATCAGAAAGCAGGCAGATTCTCCTTTGAACCAATGAAGTTCCCTTGGCTCAATCCTACCCAGGAAAGAGCCGTGAACGAGGTGCTCTGGGCAAAGGATGTGGCCATCGTGCATGGGCCTCCGGGAACGGGAAAGACGACGACCTTGGTAGAAGCCATTAATGAAACTCTGATGAGGGAAAGCCAGGTATTAGTGTGTGCGCAGAGCAATATGGCGGTGGATTGGATTTCAGAGAAACTCGTGGATAGAGGCATCAACGTGCTTCGTATCGGCAATCCGACAAGGGTCAACGACAAGATGCTCGGTTTTACCTATGAGCGCCGTTTTGAAAGTCATCCTGATTATCCGCAACTCTGGGCGATACGCAAGGCTATCCGCGATTTGCGCTCCAACCGCAAGAAAGGAAGCGAGAGTTTTCATCAGAAGATGGACAGACTGAGAAGCCGAGCTGCCGAGATAGAAATCCGTATTAATGCAGAACTCTTTGGCGAGGCACGTGTCATCGCCTGTACGCTTGTGGGGTCTGCGCATCGCCTGCTGGAAGGTATGAAGTTCGGTACCCTCTTTATCGACGAGGCTGCACAGGCGCTTGAGGCAGCTTGCTGGATTCCGATGAGAAGAGCCAGCAGGGTGATACTGGCGGGCGACCATTGTCAGTTGCCGCCTACGGTGAAGAGTATTGCTGCGTTGAGAGCAGGACTGGGCAAAACCCTGATGGAGCGTATTGCAGAAAACAAACCAGAGGTAGTGACCCTCTTGAAAATACAGTACCGCATGAACGAGGAAATCATGCGATTCTCCAGCGACTGGTTTTATGGAGGTCAGGTGGAGAGTGCGCCGCAAATCAAATATCGCAGCATTCTCGATTTCGACCATCCGATTTCCTGGATTGACACAGGGGAATTAAGTGAAGAACGAAGAGTGAAGAGTGAAGAATTCAATAGCTCTTCTGATGATGTTTCTAATAAAAATGAACGAGAAGAAAGTGAAGAAGGGGAAGGACAAGAGAATTCTTCACTCTTCACTCATCACTCTTCACTTTATAAGGAGCAATTCGTGGGCGAAAGTTACGGCCGTATCAACAAGGCGGAAGCTGAACTTACCCTCCTGACCTTAGCTGAATACTTTACGAAGATAGGCAAGCAGCGTGTGTTGGGCGACAGTATCGACGTAGGCATCATATCGCCTTACCGTGCCCAGGTGCAGTATCTCAAGAAACTCATCAAGAAGTATGAGTTCTTCAAGCCTTACCGCCGCCTGATCAGCGTAAATACGGTAGATGGTTTCCAGGGACAGGAGCGCGACGTCATCCTCATCTCCTTGGTGCGTTCCAACGATGAGGGACAGATTGGTTTCCTGAAAGACCTTCGCCGAATGAACGTGGCGATGACGAGAGCGAGAATGAAACTCATCATCTTAGGCAACAAAGAAACGATGACTCAGCATCCTTTCTACAAGAAACTGTGGGAGTATGTGGAAGGGCTCAATCATTATGAATAAGATGGGTGTGGGTGTGCTTCCCTGAAAAAGGTTGTCATGAACGTAATACGATGAAAGTTCGTGTAAAAAAGTGTATGCATACGATGAAAGTTCGTGTAAAAAAGTGTATCTTTGCAACCGATCAAGCTGTTTGAACATCATAACAGCAAGTCATTAACAACTTCGAAATGTATGTAAGGATGAAGAGAACCTTCGTTCCAAGTCACTTCGCGCCTTCTTTGACGCCCATTCCGACTTGCGAGCCATCCGCTTCTCCATGTCGCCATACAAGGAGCAAGAGTGGATGAAGAATGTCCCATTGTACGGGGTAGAGGAGAGTTTTTAGGAACTCTTCTCACAATACTCCCTGAACTTTGCCTTAGTCATGGCAATACCAATGAGTCTATTAGATAACGCAACAATAACAACAAAATAAAAAAATATGCTACAACGAGACTACATACAGCGGTTGATTCGCGAGTTTATGGCGGCACTCGAAAGAATGCTCGAAAAGAAAGAGGTGGAGGTGAGACGTGAGAAAATCAAGGAACTCTACGACCAATACGTAGGCCCTTACGCCTTCTACAGCATCGCCACCATCGAGGATGTGATGAAAGCGATGGCAGGAATAGAGGACGAGGAGAAGCGACTCTCCAAGATGGACATGCTTGCCGAACTCTATTATCACGAGGCGGATATGGTGGGGCAACCCACAAGAGATGAACTCCTGAACAAGGCGTTCATGCTCTTCGACTACGTGGAAGCCCACGGAGACACGTTCTCCATCGAACGCCGAAATAAAATGGCAGAAATCAAACAGAAAGTGGGAGATGCGCTCAAATAAAGAGTGCATCCTCCTCCTTTTTATATTTTAGGATAACAAACTATAATTATAACGTTCATTGAAAAACTAATCATAAAGTTCAATGTTCAAAGCTCAAAGTTCAAAGTAAATCATGGTCAAAACTCAAAGTTCAAAGTCTACTAATGACATGACGACGGGTTCGCCTTTGCGAGCCATCATCAAATTTGCAATTCCGCTTATCTTGGGTTACATCCTTCAGCAGATGTATCTCATCATCGATGCCGCCATCGTGGGAAGATGGATTGGCGTAGGGGCTCTTGCGGCAGTAGGCGCATCCAGTTCCATCATGTTCCTCATCATGGGTTTCTGCAACGGCTCCTGTGCCGGTTTCGCCATCCCTATCGCCCAGGCTTTCGGCGCCAGGGATTACTCCAAGATGCGGGCTTACGTGAGCAACAGCATCCGCATCGCCGTGGTGTTTGCCGTGGTCATCACCTTCCTTTCCTGCATCTTCTGCGGAAAGATTCTGCACCTGGTGAATACGCCGAAGGAGGTGTTCGATGATGCCTACATCTTCCTGATGCTGCAGTTTGCGGCAATTTCCTTTACCATAGGATACAACCTGCTCTCCGGTCAGATTCGTGCCCTGGGCAACTCGAAGCAGCCTTTCTATTTCCTCATTACCGCTTCCGTTATCAACATTATTCTTGATGCCATTCTCATTCTCGGCATGGGGTTAGGTGTAGAGGGAGCGGGTATTGCCACTTGGCTCTCGCAGGGAATCTCCGTGCTGCTCTGTATCTGGTTTATCAAAAAGAAGATGCAGATTCTGATTCCGAAGGGTGAGGAAAGGACTTTTGATAACAAGAAGATTAGCATTCTGCTGAACAATGGTGTTCCGATGGGACTGCAGTTCTCCATTACCGCCATTGGTCTTATCATGCTCCAGAGTGCTAACAACGCTCTGGGAACGGTTTATGTGGCGGCATTTACCGCCTCTATGCGCATCAAATACCTCTTTACCTGCGTATTCGAGAACATCGGAGTGGCGATGGCTACCTATTGCGGACAGAACCTGGGAGCCAGGAAGTTGGAACGGATCGGTCAGGGCGTAAGGGCTGCCATCAAGATGATGCTGGTTTATTTCGTCTTCACCTTCCTGCTCATCTATCCGTTTGCCGATGAGATGATGATGCTCTTCGTGGATAAGGGCGAGGCTGAGGTGGTAACTTATGCTGCCCAGTTTATGCGCATAGCCAACTATTTCTATCCTTGTCTGGGCTTGCTCACCATCCTGCGCTACAGCATCCAGGGCTTGGGTTACAGCAATCTCTCGATGCTGAGTGGCGTAATGGAAATGATAGCGAGATGCGGTGTGAGTCTCTGGCTGGTACCAGCCCTGGCGTGGACGGGAGTCTGCTTCGGCGACCCTGTGGCGTGGGTCATGGCAGATATCTTCCTCATTCCCGCCTTCCTGTGGCTTTATAAGCATCTGAAGAAGGAGCAAGTCCGATAGGGTAATTTTGACGTTTAAAAAATTTGCATTAAAAAATATTCTGCTAAGGGTTAGGAAAATGAAAATTCGATTGTAATATAGGCAAAAGAAAAGAAATAAAGTAATGCAAATAAACAAAGAAACGATAGAACAGCTCTTCCGGCAGCATTATCTGAGGATGTACCAATTGGCCAGGGTACTTCTGAAGGATGATGCAGCCAGCAAGGATGTGGTGAGCGAAGTCTTTGCCGATGTGCTCGACGGAAAGACCCAGTTTTCTTCCGCTAACGTCGGGAGCTACCTTCTGGTGTGTGTGCGCCATAAATGCCTCAATCTGTTGAGCCGACAGAAGATGAAAGACCGGGTTCATCATTTCTTGAAAGCCGATACTTCGCCTTCGATAGCTCCCCTGGAAGCGACGATTGCCGAAATAGACAGGGAGACTGAAAAGTACGAGGCAATTCTGGCTTATATGGATGCTGAACTCACGCCACAAACCCGCAAGGTACTCGATCTCCGCTTTCGGCAGAAACTGAAATATCGGGAGATTGCTACGGAATTGGACATCAGCGAAGTGGCTGTATATAAGCATTTGGCGCAAGGCATCAGAAAATTAAAGCAAAAGTTTAACCCTTAGCAGATTTATTATGGACAAGTTTGAAAAAATACTGGATATCATCGACCATCAGGAGAAGTATTCTGATGAGGAGATTCGTGAAATATTGCAGGATGAGGAATGCCGAAAACTCTATCAGACGATGGTGGAAGTGGATTCTGCACTTGAAAGCCCCTCTCCTATTATTAATGTAGATGAGGAATGGGAGAAATTCAGCCAGGAGCATCAACTTCAGGAAGTATCCCATCCTATAACTTCCTGGCGTAAACTGGCAGCATCCATCGCCGGCTTTGTCTTGATTTCGGGTATTGCCTTTGCCGCAATCCATACTTACATCAAGCGCAGCCAGGAACCAACCCAGGTAACCGCAGACACTCATCCGGAAGTCATAAAATCAGATTCCGCAAAGCAGGTAGCAGCAAAGGATTCCCTGACTCATCCGAAACCAGAAAAGCCAGCCATTCACAAGACTTTCGAGAATGTGGCTTTCGAGCAGATGATTTCAGAGATTGCTTCTTATTATGATTTACAAGTGAAGTTTGAGAATAACGAGGACAAGACCCTCCGCCTCTATTACGAATGGAACAGCCATTCGAGCATCGAGAACATCGTAAAGGAACTAAACCAATTCGAGAACGTAAACATCGAATTGCAGCAAAACGAGCTGATTGTGAAATAATAAATAAAAAGCAATATCAACATGAAAAGATTTTCAGCCATCATATTCCTGCTGTGCACGTTCGCCCTGGCGATGAGCGCACAGCACATCCAGCGCAACTATCACGACCGCAGCATGTCGGACGTCCTCATCGACCTCGACAAGGCTTCCAAGCGCTACAAAATCAGTTTCATCTACAACGAACTGGAAGACTTCACAGTTACCCAGAACGTGAAGACAGCCAATATTCCCGATGCCATCCGCAAGGTAATCGGTTTCTATCCGATTCAGATGACCGTGGGCGACAGCCTCATCACGGTAGAATGCATACGCAAGAGCGAGCGCAAGCTGATAGGCAGACTGATAGACAATCACAATCTTCCTGTAGAATTCGCCAATATCCAGCTGCTCAACCCGAAGGATTCCTCCTTTCTCTGTGGAGGCGTGAGCAACGCCAATGGCGATTTCGTCATCCCCTGCCAGCAGAAGCAGGTCCTCATGAAGGTTTCGTTCGTAGGCTACAAGACGATTTGCAAGCTGGTACCTATTGCCCGCATCGGAAATGTGAGGATGCAGGCGAATTCATACCTGTTGAAAGGGGTGACCGTTGAAGCCGCAAGGGTTGTAGAAAAAGTAGATAGACAAATCATCTTCCCTACAAAAGAGCAGGTGAAAACGGCTTCCAATGGTTATGATCTGTTGGACAACTTGTCTTTGCCTACCATTATCGTAAATCGAGCAGAACGCAAAGTTCTGTCATTAAAGGGCGGAGATGTGCAAATACGCATCAACGATGTCAAGGCTAGCATGCAAGATGTATTGGCTTTGCAGCCGGATGAAGTTACAAAGGTGGAATTCATCAATGTTCCAGGACTCAAATATGGAGACAGCAATCTGGATGCAGTCATCAACTACCAGGTCCGCCGACGTTATGCCGGTTATGTGGGTGGAGTTTCTACGATGCAAGGCACCAAGGCAGGTTTCAATAATAGCGACGGTTATTTCAAATACAATGTGAAGAAATCGGAATTCAGCATCAACTACAGTTTCTCCTATCGCTCGGTAGAGGAACGAAGCTATGAGAGTCTCGGTACTTATCATCTGCCCACAGGAGAAACTCTACATCGCAATTATTTAGGTTATGATTCTCCGTTCCTATACACCACCAATAATGTACAGTTGGGTTATAATCTTAGTGAGCCAGACAAATATACATTGAATGTACGGTTGAATTTCTACAATTACAACAGTCCTGTGAGAGGCATGAACCAGCTTTATCAGGAAAGCGGCAAGGCAAATCAATATCTGCAAAACAACAGAAAAATGCTGGAGCAGATTCCATCTCTGGACATTTATTATTCGCTCAACATGCCCCATGACCAGAACCTGGCTCTGAACCTGGTGGGTACTTACATCGGCACAGATTACCAGTATCGTATGAGGGAATATACGTTCAACAAATCGCCGGATGAATCTGTAAAGAACGCTCCGCTGACCGATTACAGTTATGATGCAACTGGTAGAAAGCGCTCTCTTATTGGTGAAGGAACATACAGCAAGAACTGGAAACAGATGGCTTTATCGGTAGGTGGACAATATAATATCAGCCACACAGATAACATCTATGTGGGAAGCAGTAATGCTGATACGGAATTGAAGTACAGCAATCTCTATCTTTTCACCCAGCTACAGGGACAGCAGAAGTGGTTCAGTTATCAGGTGGGAGTTGGCGCAACCAGGTCTTCCATCCATCAGGGGGAGAACGGATACAGCAAATGGCTGTTTCGACCACAGGTAACTTTACAGGCAAAGGCTAGCGACCGTCTGAGTTTTAAATGGAGCAGCAAAATCACGTCAGACATCCCAAGCCTTTCCGACTTGAGCGAGTTGCGCCAATATTCCAACAGCTTTGAGGCGCGTGACGGCAATAGCGGTCTGAAGCCATTTACCGGCTACAACAATACCTTGTCGGCTTCCTGGAACATTCCGCTGATGTCTGTGTACCTGGAGGGAAACTGGACGTATTACGACAAGCCTATAGCTACTTCTATCTTGCCCGAAAAGCGGGAGGATGGCTCTTATCTCTTTGTGAGCAAACCGGAGAATCAGAAGAGTCATGATTACAAGCACCTGCTGTTGACTCCTGAAGTTCACCTCATCAAGGATCATCTGGATTTGAACCTTATGTGCGAGTATCAGAATGTCAAGACAAAGGGTTTGGATTATTCCCACGAGTTCAATTACTTCAGTTATGGAGCAGAAATTCGGTACATGACGGGCAATTGGAACATTGGCTATGGTGCCTATAAGGTGGAAAAGAGTTTTTGGGGAGAAAAGACAAACGGCGGAGAGCCAACCTCCAATCTTGCCGTAACCTACAGTTATAAGAACTGGCAGTTTGGCGTTCTCGGATTATTCGTATTCTATCCTCATGGCTGCGTGTATAAGGATGAACTTTTCAACAAGTATGTGCAGCAGAAGAACAAGGTACGCCTTGCTGACCAGGGCAACATGCTTGTCTTTGCTGCCAGCTTCAACTTCAGCCATGGCCGCAGATACCATACAGGCAGCCGTAAGCTGAACAATAGCGATAGAGATAATGGTATCAGATAGAATAGTTTTATATTTTCCTGAAATCACAAATAAGCAAAAGGCTGAACTTCCTAACCCGAAGTTCAGCCTTTTTGCATGTCATCAGTAATCCAAATACGCATTTTATCGTTTATAGACGACAAAAACAATAACTTTTTATCGTTTATAGACGATAAAAATGCATCAATTCTATCGTTTATAGACG
>USJD01000085.1 GCA_900554835.1 uncultured Prevotella sp.
GAAGAAATATCATCGGTTGTCTTTATGGGATGAGGGTGTTTATCTTCCGAAAGGATATGGGACGAGTAAGGGGTTTGATCTCTTTGTGGATGACCATTCTCTTTGCAAGCGTCTTTCCACCACCTTATCATATTCATACAATGACTCCAGACGTTTCTATCAGGATTATACGGAAGAACGAACACCTGATTTTGCTTCCAGACATAATCTGAGACTGACTGCGAAATATTCGTTCGGAAAAGCTATTCTGAGTTTGGCAGAATCTTATGCCAGTGGTCGTTTGTTTCAGCAAGGTAAGACTCCACCGTATCACAGTGTAGATGTAAATCTGACTTATCTGCTGAGTCCCAAGGTGATTATTTATTCTTCGCTGAATAACATCCTTGGTCGCACGAATGTTTTCGGATATGATGTGAAGGGGCGCCCAGTTGTCTCATCCCGTGACAGATTCTTTTATATAGGTATATTTGTTTCACTTAAAAATAATAAAGCTTATGACATTTCAAATTTTTAAAAAGTTCATGTTGATGGGGATCTTCTTTTTGATCTCTACAGTAAGCATTCATGCTCAACAGCCTAACATGCAGGCACTTATCGGACAGTCTCTTTCAAAACTCCAACAACCCACTCCTGAGAACTTCCTGAATTGTGTTGCTGAAATGAAACGTATTGATGATATGTTTCCGGATAGTATTCAACCTAAATTTCAGATGGCATTGCAAAGCCTCAATTTTTCCGTTATGAATCCGCATGCTCCGGAAACGGAAAACCTGATGGCTGGAGCAGAAGAAACCATTGCTAAAATGGAAAAAATGAGGAATGCAAACCAGTCTGATATCTGTACCCTTCGAGGGTTTTTATACATGGTACGTATCGTACAGAATCCTGCACAAAACGGCCAGCGCTATTATCTTGACGTCATGCAGAACTATGAGAAAGCGCTTAAACTCAATCCAGAGAACCAACTTGCCAAACAATTACAGCAAAAGTTTTTTGAGGGTATGAAGAAGCAAACTGGTCATCCTTAATACCCTCCTTACCTTAATACCAATGCTTCCCTGGCTTGGCTTTCTTGGTGCTATGGTTGAGTCGATAGACCACGCAAGCCATCATGTAAGATGGTATCACATTGGTGCTCTTGCTGCTGATGTAGCTACTCGTCTGGGTGTATTCCACATGCTTCAACTGCTTGAGTATATCGAACCCCTCCAGCACTACCATCAACTTCTCGTTCAGGAATGTGCGAACCAGGCGGGCATCCCACACGAAATCATTGGTATTCAACTCCTTTGTGGCATATTTGCGACGGGTATAAAGATTGAAATTGTTGGCCAGATCTAAATGCCAAGGCAGCTGGAGGTGGGCCAGCAAACCGACTTCCCAATCGATAGGATGGGAGATGGTTCCGCCGTTGTTGGTGTAGGACTGGCGGTAACGGGAGCGGAGGGTGAATACCTGTTCTCCTGTCTTCCATTTCAGTCTCAGGTCATCGTCAATGCTGCGTACGTTGACTTCCTTCTTCAGCGTTGTAATGTCATCATCAGAGTTCTTGATTTCCTCCAGACTCACTTTCTGCTGTATTCCGTAGGTTAAACTATTGTGCAGAAAGAGGTTGGAACCCGATGTCAGCGGCAGTCCGAGTATCCAATTCATCTTTGTATTATGATTGCCGTTGGCATTATCATAAGTATAAAGTTTTCTACCAGAAGGGCGGTCGTAAGAGAGCTTGTTGACGATGGCATCATAGGTGTTCTCCCTGATCACCTGCATTTTCAGTTCATAGCGCATATCCTTACTTAAATAAGAATAGGTAAGTCGTCCGCTCATCAGCCACTGTGCCTTCAGATTGCTATTACCGCGATAGTAATTCTGAGCATCTGTGGTGATAGTTACTTCTTCTGTCTGCTCTATCTCCGGTCTTGTGGAGGTATTCTGGAAAAGCAATGTCAACTTGTGGCGCAAATTGTTGCTGCGCCATTGCAGATAGGTGTTCTTGGCATCAAAAGACCAGTAACGGTCGGTATGCGTGCGGTCGAAATCGCTTCGGGTATAGGTACGGCTGATGCTGTGATAGCCCACCGGCAGGAAGATATTTGCATTCCAGACACCATGGGATGTGGCGAGTCCCCATTGCATTTTAAATGTGAACTCATGGTAGTTGTCCTTTTCCCATTGCAGGTAACTGTTGTTGCCGTTCTGGGTTCCGCTTTCCGCCATTTCCTCATGCTGATCGGTGTGCTTATACTGATACTGCAGGGTATAGAGCGAGCGAGGAGTGAGCCAGAGATAGCTGAACTTGGCATAATAGTCGGTGTAGTTGACAGGACGGGTGAAGAGACGCTGACTATTATAATAGGTGGAGTCGATGGATGCATCATAGTAGTTGATGGTCTGTTCCGTACGCTTGTCATCTCTGCCGCCCTTGTTGGTACCTCCGATATCTGCCTTCACCTGCTTACGCTTGTTGTCAAACTTGATACTGGCAGAGGCTGAGATGCCCGCCGTATAGTTGTGACTCTGAGTAGAGGAGATGTTTCGGCTATCGTTGATGAGGGCAGAAAAACTCGATACTGAAGCATCTGAGAGTCTGGCTTCAGTGGCATCTGTGGTGGTGATATTATCTCCGGAGTTATAGGAGAATTTCGGTTTGACGTGCAGATCCACAACACCCAATATGGTATGAAAGTCGTGATAGGTATCTACTTTCATCTTCTTGTTTTCGCCATAGGAATGTGAATTCTGCGAGGTGTTGCCCGATTCGATGAAGTTGATCCTGTTGACATCGGTTACGCTTTCCGTATTGGTGCGGCTGAATACCATGTATCCGGTAGCATCCCATTTCTTCTCCTTCTTGCGGTAGTCGAAGCCGGCAGTCTGAGTGGTACGCTGGTTTTTCGCAGCCTCTGCTGGCGTCCATTCCGTCTCCTGTCCCGGTTGGCGTGAATCATTGATGTCGTTCACATTCCCATACACGGTCATACGGAGTTTCTTATCGTCGATCATCGCGAAAACCTTCTCCGAATATCTGTTATCCGGACCGAGTGCAGCCGAAAATTCCGCCCACCATTTCTTCTTGTATTCCTTTTTCAGTTTGATAGACATACGCTTACCCTGATCGTAGTCATAGAACTTGATGGTCTGGATAGCGTAGGCAGGAATACGGGAAGTAATGCTGGTGATGGAGTTCTTGAAGAAAGACTTTGTTTCTACCGTCATTTCCTTGATGGTGATGCCATCCATCTCTACATTGCCACTGCTATAGTAAGTAATTCCTGGGAGTTTGCGTAAGAGACGGTCAAGGTTGGCGCCTTCTGGGAGTAAGAAGTCGCTGGCATTGAAAGTAAGGGTATCTCCCTTAGCATTGTTTTTCTTGATTTCGTCGTCATCCTGTGCGTGAACTGGGAGGGCACATGTCAGTGCTGCGAGTGCAACAAATCCAATGAGCCCTCTTTTCTTTAAATTCTGGTTCATCTGTTTTTTTGATTAGTTTATTTATTAATATCTTTTGATCTGTTGATATGTTAATTTCTCATTTCTCATTTGTAATTTCTCATCCCTCATTCCGGCAGCGTGATTTCTCCTGCCAGTGACTGTTTCAGTTTTTCGCGCACCATGCGGTTGTCAGGATATCTGCCCTGCAGGTACATCAGTTTGGTGACGGCAGCCTCTACGGTACTGTCGTAGCCGCTCACCACATGAGCTACCTTGAGCTGGAATCCAGCACCATATCTCTCCATATCCACACATCCCGTGATGCACTGGCTGATGTTGATGATGTTCACGCCGCGATGGGCTGCCTGATCAAGCAGTCGTATGATCCAAGGGGCATGAGGGGCATTGCCTGAACCATAAGTTCTCATCACAATACCTCGCAGAGATGGGGATTCCAGGACGTGGCGGACAATGGTATCCTGAATGCCTGGGAAGAGACTGAAGACGATGACGTTCGGATCCAGTTTCATGTGAGGTACCATCGGCTTGCGATAGTCTGGCTTCAGAATGTGGTGCGGATGGAAAGAAAAGTTGATACCTACATCACAGAGATGAGGATGGTTGAAGGAATCGAATGCATGGAATCCTTCTGCATTGATCTTTGTAGTACGGTTGCCGCGCAGCAACTTACCATTGAAGAAGATGCAGACCTCTGGTACCAGCGGATGACCTTCCAGATCTTTCATGGAGGCTATCTCGATGGCAGTCATCATGTTCTCCTTGCCGTCGGTACGCAATTCGCCGATAGGCAACTGGCTACCGGTGAGAATGACAGGCTTGGTCAGGTTTTCGAGCATGAACGATAGGGCAGAGGCGGTGTAGGCCATTGTGTCCGTGCCATGCAGAATGACGAAACCATCATAGTCATTATAATTGTTGGCTATTATGCCCACCAGTTCAGCCCATCCCATTGGGTCCATATCGCTGGAGTCTATCGGTGGGTCGAATTTTCTCACATCAATATCTGCCTGAATCAGTTGGAATTCGGGCATTGATGAAACCAAATGGTTGAAATCGAGAGGTTCGAGAACGCCTGTATTTACGTCCTTACCCATACCGATTGTACCGCCTGTATAAATAATGAGAATCTTTGGTGTACCTGTCATTTTTGAAATATTTAGCAATTTGTCAATTAATCGCCTGCAAAAATACGGAAAAACTTTGTAATGGCAAAGAAATATATGATAAAAAATGACAAAGAAGTGTCTTTTTGTTAGTTGTAGAGGAAGGCGCATCCTCAATATTTTCCTGCTAACCCCTTTTATTATCTCATCATTTTATTTGTTTTTCCTAATCTCATTTCTCATTTCTCATTTGTCATTTCTCATTATATAATATAGGTTGTAATGTGTTGAAAATGAAAAGTTATGAAATTTTAATGCAAAATATTCGCTTGTTACAAAAAGAAGTATTACTTTTGCATTTGATTTAATAAAAATACTAAGTTGTTATGGTAAAAATCACATTCCCAGACGGATCTGTTCGTGAGTATGAGCAGGGCGTAACTGGTTTACAAATCGCCGAGAGTATCTCACCGGCTCTCGCTCGCAACGTTGTATCTTGCGGTGTTAATGGTGAGACAGTAGAGTTGAACCGTCCTATCAATGAGGATGCGAATGTAGAACTCTATAAGTTTGAGGATGAGCAGGGTAAGCACACATTCTGGCATACTTCTGCACACTTGCTCGCTGAAGCTCTTCAGGAGCTTTATCCTGGTATTCAGTTTGGTTTCGGTCCAGCCGTAGAGAGCGGTTTCTTCTACGATGTGATGCCTGCTGAGGGTCAGGTGATTTCAGAGAATGACTTCGCCAAGATCGAGGCTAAGATGATGGAACTTGCCAAGAAGAACGAGCCTGTGGTTCGCAAGGAGGTTTCTAAGGCTGATGCACTCGCTGAGTTCAAGGCTGACGGTCAGGAATACAAGTGCGAGCACATCGAACAGGACTTGGAGGATGGCACGATCACCACATATACCCAAGGTAACTTCACCGACCTCTGCCGTGGTCCTCACTTGATGAACACTGGTCTGATCAAGGCTGTGAAGATTACAAGTGTGGCTGGCGCTTTCTGGCGTGGAGATGCTAAGCGTGAGCAGATGACTCGTATCTACGGTATCAGCTTCCCTAAGAAGAAGATGCTCGATGAGTATCTCGTTATTCTCGAAGAGGCTAAGAAGCGTGACCACCGTAAGATCGGTAAGGAGATGGAACTCTTCATGTTCTCTGAGCGTGTAGGTAAGGGCCTTCCTATCTGGTTGCCAAAGGGTACACAGCTCCGCCTCCGTTTGCAGGAGTTGCTCCGTTCTCTCCTGAAGCCTTATAACTATCAGGAGGTTATCTGTCCAGGTATCGGTGGCAAGAGTCTCTATGTTACATCTGGCCACTATGCTCACTATGGTAAGGATGCATTCCAGCCTATCCAGACACCGGAGGAGGATGAGGAGTATATGCTCAAGCCAATGAACTGTCCTCACCACTGCGAGGTTTACGCTCGTAAGCCTCGTTCTTACAAGGATCTTCCTTTGCGTATTGCAGAGTTCGGTACTGTATTCCGCTATGAGAAGAGCGGTGAGCTCCATGGTTTGACTCGTGTTCGTACATTTACTCAGGATGATGCTCACATCTTCGTTCGTTCAGATCAGGTGAAGTCTGAGTTCGAGAATGTAATCGACGTAATCCTGAAGGTATTCAAGATCTTCGGTTTCGAGAACTACGAGGCACAGATTTCTCTCCGCGACCCTAAGGATACCGAGAAGTATATCGGTTCTGATGAGATTTGGGAAGAGAGCGAGAACGCTATCCGCGAGGCTTGCAAGGAGAAGGGTCTTGAGACTCGTGAGGAGATTGGCGAGGCTGCCTTCTATGGTCCTAAGCTCGACTTCATGGTAAAGGATGCCATCGGCCGTCGCTGGCAGTTGGGTACCATCCAGGTGGATTACAACCTGCCAGAGCGTTTCAAGCTGGAATATACCGCAGAGGATAACTCAAAGAAGACTCCTGTGATGATTCACCGTGCACCATTCGGTTCATTGGAGCGTTTTACAGCCGTTCTCATCGAGCATACCGCCGGTCACTTCCCATTGTGGTTGACTCCAGACCAGGTTGCTATTCTCCCTATCTCTGAGAAGTTCAACGATTATGCTCAGAAGGTACGTCAGTATCTTGACAAGCAGGGTGTTCGTGCTTTGGTTGATGATCGTAACGAGAAGATTGGTCGCAAGATTCGCGATAACGAGTTGAAGCGTGTTCCTTACATGGTCATCGTAGGTGAGAAGGAGAGTGCCGAGGGCCTCGTTTCTATGCGTAAGCAGGGTGGTGGCGAGCAGGCTACCATGAGCATGGAAGAGTTTGCTCAGCGCATCAATGCTGAGGTAGCAGAGCAGTTGAAGGCTGCAGAGGAGTAAATTTTCACGCTGATATATTTTATGTCACGCAGATTTCGCAGATGACGCAGATTTTTCATAGGGTATTCTTTGTTGGAGTACTAGGAAAACGGCGTTGTTTGGGGAATCTGCGTGAGTCTTTTAAAATGGGGGATACTTAATACTTGTTGTTATGACAGAAAACGAAATATCTTATAAGGTTATAGGAGCAATATATAAGGTATATAATAAGCTTGGTCCTGGCTTGTTAGAGTCTGTTTATGAAGCAGCCCTTTGCTATCAACTCAGAAAAGAAGGTTTGAAGGTTGATAATCAGGTGAAACTTTCTGTAATATATGATGGGCACGTCTTGCCTGTAGATTTGCGATTGGATGTTTTGGTAGAGGATAAAGTGATTGTAGAATTGAAATCTGTTACAGAAATGAAGGCGGTTTATGGCAAACAGCTTCTTACTTATCTGAAAATATCTAATCTAAAGCTTGGTCTGTTGGTTAATTTTGATACATCTGATATTCGTTCATCCATTCATCGGGTCGTCAATCACCTTTAGCTCACGCAGATATATATATCTTAGTCACGCTTGATTATGTTTTTGTAGTCACGTTTGATTATGTTTTTTAGTCACGCAGATTTCGCAGATGACGCAGATTTTCATTGCTGAGACGTGTTTAAGAATACCGCAAGAGAGAAAAATCTGCGCAATTTGACCGGATAGGTCTCATCTGCGGATAAATTAATGTGGAAGAAAGTAAAATCTGCGTCATCTGCGAAATCTGCGTGACCTAAAACCGAATTCTACGGGTATTTTCTTCCTCAGCCATAAAATATAAGCCTAAAATTGAAAATAAACGGCTGAAAATTTGGTGGTTTGCAAGAAAAATCGTAACTTTGCAGCCGTTTAATCAAAAAAACAACGTAGAATAGTTAATGAAAAATGACAAAATAAAAAATCAGTACCGCGTAAACGAACAAATACGCGTACGTGAAGTGAGAGTGGTAAGTGATGGCAAAGCAGAAGTGATGCCAACACGTAAGGCTTTGGACTTGGCTCGCCAGGAAGGTGTTGATCTCGTGGAGATTTCTCCTAATGCACAACCTCCTGTTTGTCGAATAGTTGACTATTCTAAATTCCTTTATCAGCAGAAGAAGCATGCTAAGGAAATGAAGCAGAAGCAGGTAAAGGTGGAGACCAAGGAAATCAGATTCGGACCTCAGACTGATGAGCATGATTATCAGTTTAAGCTCAAGCACGCTATGGAGTTCCTGAATGAAGGTAACAAGGTTCGTGCATACGTATTCTTCCGCGGTCGCAGTATCCTCTTCAAGGAGCAGGGTGAAGTTCTTCTTCTCCGTTTTGCTAACGACCTCGAGGAGTATGGTAAGGTGGAGCAGATGCCTAAATTGGAAGGTAAGAAGATGTTCCTCTATATGAGTCCTAAGAAGGCTGGTGTTGCTAAGAAGAGTCAGCAGAAGCTGGATCGTGAAAAGCGTGAGGCTGAAGCTAAGGCTGCAGAACAGGCTGAAAGAGCTGCCAATGCTGAAAAAAACAGTTTGCTGGCTAATGCTAAGGGTGGTGATGCTTTGAAGCAGCTTGCAGCAGACAGTGAGGATTAATCAATAAAAAAAAGAGATGCGTAACGCCGTGGTATATGCGTTGCCATCCGTTAAATAAATAACAATTTAAATTAAAAGTAAAAATGCCAAAAGTAAAGACTAATTCCGGCGCAAAGAAGAGATTCCGTTTCACCGGTACAGGTAAGATCAAGCGTCATCACGCTTATCACAGTCACATCTTGACTAAGAAGACAAAGAAGCAGAAGAGAAATCTCCTTGGTGAGACTCTCGTAGATCGTTCTAACCTCAAGCAGGTTCGCGACTTGCTCTGCCTCCGTTAATTATTAACTTTTTAGTCGAACTTTTAAAGAAAAAAAATTATGCCAAGATCAGTAAATCACGTTGCATCAAAAGCAAAGAGAACAAAAATCTTGAAGCTCACTAAGGGTTACTATGGAGCTCGCAAGAATGTATGGACAGTAGCTAAGAACACTTGGGAGAAGGGTCTTACTTACGCTTATCGTGACCGTCGTAACAAGAAGCGCAATTTCCGCGCATTGTGGATCCAGCGTATCAATGCTGCTGCTCGTTTGGAGAACATGAGCTATAGCCAGTTGATGGGTGCGCTTCACAAGGCAGGTATCGAGATCAACCGTAAGGTGCTCGCTGACCTCGCTGTTAACAACCCTGAGGCTTTCAAGGCTATTGTTGACAAGGTTAAGTAATTCAAGACTTAGTCTGTGATTTAAAAAATAAAGACTGTATTCCAGATGATGGGGTACAGTCTTTTGCTTTTTAAGATTCCCTATTTCCCATCCTTTATCTCTTATTTTTATCTTCTGTTATATAAGCAACTACTAAGCTTTATCCGGAATTTCCTGTTTTTATCTTTGTTTATTTTGTTCTTATTTTGTTGTTTATCCTTAAATTTACTTAATCTATTTTGTCGTTTGATAGATTTTATATAATTTTGGAGAATAATCAACACGCAAGCGTATGAAATACAAGATAAACTTAATCTCATTTTTACTGATATCATTGCCTTTGTGCTCCTTTGCCCAGAAAATTTCACTGGGTTCTTGTGTTACTCGTGACGGAGGACAATATAAAGGCGAAATGGTAGGCAATAAACCGAATGGGAAAGGTACTACCGTCTTTAAAAATGGTGATACTTATGAAGGATCCTACGTGAAAGGTAAGAGAAATGGTTATGGTGTCTATACTTTTGCTGATGGTGAAAAATATGAAGGTCAGTGGATGGAAGATCAGCAGCATGGACGTGGAACTTACTATTTCCAGAATAATAATAAATATGTAGGTTTATGGTTCCGTGATTACCAGCATGGACATGGCATCATGTATTATTACAATAAGGATAAATACGATGGTGACTGGTATATGGACAAGCGACAGGGACGTGGTACCTATACTTACTCCAATGGAGCATACTACAAAGGTCAGTGGAAGAACGACATGAAGAATGGACTGGGATTCTTTGACTGGGGGGATGGTACGACTTACGATGGCAACTGGGTGGATAACCAGCGCTCGGGTAAGGGTACCAACAAGTATGCCGATGGCGATGTATATATCGGAGACTGGAAAGATGATATTCAGGACGGTAAAGGTATATACAAGTTTAAGAACGGTGATGTATATGAAGGCGACTATGTGCAGGGTGAGCGTACCGGTGAAGGTATCTTCAAGTCTGTGAATGGGGCGAAATATACCGGACAGTTCCGTGATGGTCTGCGAAACGGACAGGGTACTTTTATCTGGAAAAACGGGGATATCTACGTAGGTAATTGGAAAGATGACCTGCAGGATGGTAGAGGTAAACTGACCAAGAAATCGGGTGATATCTTTGAAGGTGAATTCCGGAAAGGTCAGGTTAATGGAGAGGTGATTATTCACTACGCCAATGGCAACCGTTTCAAGGGTGTTTATAGAAATGGTAAACGTGAGGGTGCCTGCATCGAGGAAACCAAGGAAGGTAAACGATTTGAAGGCACTTACCGTAACGACAGACGAGACGGCAAGTTCGTAGAGAAAGACAGAAACGGACAGGTGACTGCTCGCGGAACCTACGAGAACGGTAAACGTTTTGAAGATTAATATGGAATTTCTTAAAGAGTTATCAATATTATTAAATAGAATTTGAATTTTAAACTTTTAAATCATGATAGTTGACACATTAGAAAATTTGGAGAAATATGTTTCTCTGAATCCTCTCTTTGCAGAGGTAGTTAAGTTCTTGAAAGAGAACGATTTGAACGAATTGGAAGACGGCAAGCATTCCATCGTGGGTAATGACTTGTTTGTAAATATAACAACAGCTCATGGAAAAACTGTGGATGAAGCTGTATTTGAAACTCACAAGAATATGCTTGATATTCAGATTCCTCTTGACAACGAAGAGACTTATGGTTATCTTCCTTTGGCTAAATTGCCTGAGGCAGAATATAATGCAGAAAAAGATGTAACCAAATATCCTGGTGCCGTGGCTTCTGCTTATGTAACCTGTCTGCCTGGTGAATTTGCTATTTTCGCTCCTCAGGATGGTCATCAGCCATGCATCGGTACAGGCGATATCCACAAGGCTATCTTCAAAATCAAGGCATAAACAGAAGATCAATCAAAGTTTAAGACGGAATCTGTAAATCGCAGATTTCTTTCTCTATAGCTAATCTAAAATCATGAGTATATGGCAACAAAGAAAGCAGAAAGCGGCAAGAAAACTGCTGCTAAAAAGGCAGTAAAAACTACTGCAACTAAAAAAGCAGTGAAGACTCCTGCTGCTCCTAAACATATCGGTCTGGTGAAGAATGATTCCTATCTGGAACCTTATGAGGATGCAATTAAGGGCAGACATGATCATGCTCTGTGGAAATTGAATCAACTGACCAAGAATGGTAAGCAGACCTTGAGTGATTTCGCCAATGGTTACGAGTATTTCGGTCTGCATAAAACTGATCGTGGATGGGTGTTCCGTGAGTGGGCTCCTAATGCTACTGATATCTACCTGATAGGTGATTTCAATGACTGGAAAGAGTCGCCAAAGTATCGTGCTAAACGTATTCAGGGTACCGGAAACTGGGAACTGAAACTCTCTGAGAAAGCAATGAAGCATGGTGATCTTTTCAAGATGAAAGTACACTGGGATGGTGGAGAAGGTGAGCGCATTCCTGCTTGGGCAAGAAGAGTGGTACAGGATGAAAAAACCAAGATTTTCTCTGCACAGGTTTGGAATCCGGAACCATACGTATGGAAGAAGAAAACTTTCAAGCCAAAGACGACTCCGCTGTTGATTTACGAATGCCACATCGGTATGGGACAAGATGCTGAGAAAGTTGGTACCTATACAGAGTTTAAGGAGAATGTACTGCCACGTATCATCAAGGATGGTTACAACTGTATCCAGATTATGGCTATTCAGGAGCATCCATACTATGGTTCATTCGGCTATCATGTAAGCAGTTTCTTTGCTGCCAGCAGCCGCTTTGGTACTCCTGAAGAACTGAAGGATCTCATTGATACTGCTCATCAGAAAGGTATCGCTGTGATTATGGACATCGTTCATTCTCATGCTGTCAAGAATGAGGTGGAAGGTCTGGGTAACTTAGCTGGCGATCCTAACCAGTATTTCTATCCTGGCGACCGTCATGAGCATCCGGCTTGGGACAGTCTCTGCTTCGACTATGGCAAGGATGAAGTTATCCACTTCCTCCTGAGCAACTGCAAGTACTGGCTCAATGAGTTCCATTTTGATGGTTTCCGTTTCGACGGTGTTACATCCATGCTCTATTACAGTCATGGTTTGGGCGAGGCTTTCACCTGCTATGCTGATTACTTCAACGGACATGAGGATGACAATGCCATCTGCTATCTGACTCTTGCCAACTGCCTGATTCATGAGGTAAACAAGAATGCAATCACCATCGCAGAGGAAGTGAGTGGTATGCCAGGATTGGCAGCCAAGTTTACCGATGGTGGATATGGTTTCGACTATCGCATGGCGATGAATATTCCTGATTTCTGGATTAAGACCATCAAGGAATTGCCAGATGAGGCATGGAAGCCAAGCAGCATATTCTGGGAGGTAAAGAACCGCCGTAAGGATGAGAAGACCATCTCTTACTGTGAGAGTCATGACCAGGCACTCGTGGGCGACAAGACGATCATATTCCGACTGATAGATGCCGATATGTACTGGCATTTCAAGAAGGGAGATGAGAATGATATGGCACATCGCGGAATTGCTCTTCATAAAATGATCAGACTGGTGACTGCTTCTACTATCAATGGTGGATATCTGAATTTTATGGGTAATGAGTTCGGTCATCCAGAGTGGATTGACTTCCCAAGAGAAGGAAACGGATGGAGTTACAAGTATGCCCGTCGTCAGTGGAACCTTGTAGATAATAAGGATTTGTGTTATCATTATCTGGGTGACTTCGATCGTGAAATGATCAACGTTATCAAGAGTGAGAAGAATTTCAATAAGACTCCAGTTCAGGAAATCTGGCACAATGATGGTGACCAGGTGCTTGCCTTCATGAGAGGCGACCTGCTGTTTGTTTTCAACTTCTCACCTACCAAATCATTTACTGATTATGGCTTTCTGGTACCTACTGGTTCTTACAGCATCGTACTGGACAGTGATAATGTGGCATTTGGTGGAAATGGTCTGAATGATGATACAATGACACATTTAACAAATTATGATGCGCTCTATGTAGAAGAACATAAAGAGTGGTTAAAACTCTATCTGCCAGCTCGTTCTGCGCTCGTATTAAAGAAAAACTGAAAGTAATTATATGGAAAAGAAAAGAAATAGTACCACCAAGATGCGTCTGACGTGTGCTATCATCTTTATAGTATTTACATATCTCTATTTGAGCTGCTACCAACAGGATCTGTTGGCAGTAGCTCAACATGCTTTATCGGGTGGAATGACTCAGTACAACTATGTACTGTTTCCCATCCTGACTACCCTTGTCCTGTTTCTTCTTCAAGTTGGCGTTTTTGCCATCACACGAGTGAAGAAACGATTTCATGCATTGACGTATTTTCCATCTTTGCTGATACTCGCTATCATCACGGATATTCCTACGGATATTGATACCTACCATTCATTGGGTAGCTGGTGCTGGCTTTTTCCGTTGCTTCTGATTCTTTATTCGGGAATAATGTGGGTAATCCGTCAACTGGAAGCATACGAACCGGATATTCAGAAAGGTCTCTGGCTGTCCAGATGTACTTGGATCAATGTGCTCTCCCTGGATGTGATGATTCTTCTGGTGATTCTTATCGGCAATGGTAATGATGTGTTCCACTATCGCATGCGGATGGAAAGTCTGATGTGTGAAGGAAAATATCAGGAAGCCCTTGAGGTGGGTGCCCAGTCTGCTCATACGGATTCTTCACTCACCATGCTCAGAATAGCCTGCCTTCATAAAACGGGAGCGATGGGGGAGAAACTTTTCACTTACCCTCTTGTAGGTGGCAGCAAGGCAATGA
>USJD01000086.1 GCA_900554835.1 uncultured Prevotella sp.
GGCTCATGCACGGCAGATGGACAAAGTGGGACTCCCTGTCATTCTGCACCCTCTTCATGTAGGGCAGATGGGAAATACGCCTTTGGAAGTATGTATAGGCTTTCTGCATGATACCCTAGAGGACACCGATGTTACAGCAGAAAGTCTTTTGGCTGAAGGAGTGGATAAGGTAATAGTGGAGTGTGTGAAGTTGTTGACGCATGACGATTCTGTATCTTATCTTGACTATATCCAGGAACTTATCGATTCTGATAATCATGCAGCGATAGAAGTGAAGCTTAATGACCTGAATCATAATTCGGAACGTGCCATGACTTATGGTTTCAGTAAGCAGTATCAAAAATGTGAAAAGGCGATCAAACTCATAGAAAGTTCTTGTAGCTGGATGCATATAAAGACTGGCAAAAAGCTATGATTGGAGACCATGTCCATACACCTATGCTTTGAAGATGGCAGGCCATCCTGTTCTAGCCCGATATATCTATTATCCTGTAGCAGGAATGATTGTTGAACTTTCGCATATGTAAATGTTTTTTCGAGAAAAAACATTTATGTGCGAGGATGAAAGATGGGGGAATCTACGTCATTTTCCATAAAAAATAATAGTAAGTTAGAAAATAATCTCTTGAAAGCTTGCCTGTCTCATTCCTTTTTATTATCTTTGCACTTGTCTCGCCGTGGATGGCTGGCATTGAGATGCCGGCTAGTTAATGAAAGTCCATGGCTTGGCACTATTTTAAATTGAAGACGTTTGCTTTACGTTTTCTTCTGACTCTTCGAAACGTAGGAAATTTCATAGAGCGTTCAGATGAAGACAGCGGTGGGCGTCTACCCATCGTGTATATTTGCACTATGGCATAGGTGTGCCCTTTTCATTCGTATGGAGAGGGTGCATTCTGTGCCGTAACAATAAATATATACCCATTGGCGTAGGCTTCTATTGCTTCTTATCTTTGACGCTAAGGTTTCTTCCTACGTACCTGAAGAGCAAGGATATTGATAGCAATATGATTCCTGCGCCTTCCTTTTATAATAGCAACAAACTTTTTATGTATAACAATAGCTTCCCACTGAGGAGTCAAGAGGCGTAAGGAATAGATTTTTGGCTATGACTGCTCAATACTCATCCTGCTTGAAGCAAGAAGTTGCTACTTATGCAAAACAAGACTTGCGAAACAAAATCGTGTTTTCTAAGCAGCGCATTGAGGGCTTGCAATACCTCAATGTTGGGTTAGCTTTTGCCGGAAAGCTGCGAGACAATTCCTTGCCCAGCCTTGCCATCCAGCAGCTGTTTTCTGATGCCGTTAAAGCAGATGAAAATATCGGTCGTTATCTGGCTATTTTCAATATAGACATACTCTTTGAACCCGAACTGAAACTTGATGTAGGAAACTTGTTCGATAGTTATTCCAAGAATCAATGTCTTATTATCCAGGCGGATTCAGAAAATGTCTTAAGCAATATAACCCATTTATCACTCAAAACATTCTAACAATGAAATATTCCGAGCTTATATCTTTTGAACCTATCAATGAGGTCGTTAAGTTCGACCGTCTCTGCGAGGACGATTATCGTCAGTCGTTGGTGCGTAACTTCGTGTTCTCTTCAACTTACGAAAAGGTTATCATCCCAGAACTTTGTAAGAATCTTGACTATACAGCAAGTCATGATACGTTTGGACTTCAGATTGTAGGTAATTATGGTACTGGTAAGTCTCACTTGATGTCTCTCTTTTCGCTGATAGCCGAGAATGCTGATTATCTCTCTTTGGTACAGAACGACAGTGCTCGCAAAGTGCTGGGGAATATAGCTGGCAAGTATAAGGTGATTCGATTTGAACTTGGAAGTGATGATGAACTTTGGCGATTGGTATGCTACCAGATAGACAAGAAGTTGCAGGAGTGGGGGATAGATTATTCCATAACTTCTGATGATGCACCTGATATGTATATAGACAAACTGTCTCGTATGATGGCTCAGTTTGAGGCGGCTTGTCCAACCAAGGGCTTGATGATTGTTATAGATGAGATGCTGTCTTATCTGAAGGGACGTGCTACGGATGATAGACTGAATCGCGACTTGGCTGTGCTTCAAACTTTAGGACAGGCGAGTGATCATTCCAAGTTCCGTATGGTATTTGGAGTGCAAGAGTTGATTTACAATACTCCTCAGTTCCAGTTTGCTGCCGATATGTTGGGACGTGTCAACGACCGCTATCGCCAGATAACCATTACCAAGCAAGATGTGCAGTTTGTTGTGCAGCAACGTTTGCTTCGTAAGAATGAAAATCAGAAAAGTCTTATCCGCAAGCATCTCGGCAAGTTTGTAGAGTTCTTTACAGACATGCATGCCAACATAGAAGAATATGTCAATCTGTTCCCTGTCAATCCCACGTTCTTTGAGAATTTTCAGCAGATTAAGATAGGTAAAAGTCAGCGTGAGGTCTTGAAGACGCTTTCTTCTAAGTTTGACAAGATGAAGGATGAGGTGGTTCCTGATATGCAACCTGGTCTCATCTGTTATGACCATTATTGGGATGACCTCAATGTTCCAGCCATGATGACAGAGCCTGATGTGCGCCGTGTTTCGGATATCATGGAGGTGGTACACCAAAAGATAGAAGAGAACTTTACAGGAGGAAGAGCAAATAATATTCCTTTGGCACATCGCATAGCCAATGCTTGTGCCGTCAAGATATTGCAGGACTCTCTTGACAAGACAAATGGTGTAAGTGCAGAGAATCTCGTGGATGATCTTTGCTATTTGGATACCACTTGTCTGGATCGTGATTTCCTGAAGGATAAGGTGGGTATGGTTGCCCAGCAGATTGTGACAGCCACGGTAGGTCAGTACTTTGAGAAAAATGAACAGAACCAGGAGTATCACCTTCGTATCGAGGGCGGTGTGAACTATGAGCAGAAAATTAAAGACTATGTAGAGACGATGGATGTGGATAAGAAAGACAGCCATTTCTTCAATTTTCTGGTGGAGTATCTGCCTATCGAGGTGGAGCAGTATCGCAAGGGATTCAAGATTTATCGTCATCGCATCGACTGGAAGTCGCATAAGACTATGCTCGATGGCTACATCTTCTTGGGAAATCCTGCCGAGCGCAGTACCACGCAGCCTCAGCAGAATTTCTACATCTACTTTATGCCTATCTTCAACAAGGCGAAGATAAAGCATGGTGATGAACCTGACAGTATCTATGTTCACATGGATAAGTTTAGCAAGGAGATGAAAGACTTGCTGGAACTCTATGCTGCTGCCGAAGAGCAAATTGCAAGTGCTGACAGTTCGCAGAAGGCGTTCTATCTGCAATACAAGGATGTATATGCCAAAAAGTTGAAGAACTTATTCCAGCATGACTTCATGGAGAATACCGAGATATACTATCAAGGAGAATTGCAAACCATCAATCCTAAGATGATGGCTGGTGGAACAAAAGATCAGGTTATCGGCAATATTGCCAGTACGCTGCTTGAAGACTATTTCTGTCAGAAGATGCCAGACTATCCAAAGTTTACGCTCTTGCATACATCGTTGACTTCGGAGAACAGAGACAACATCATCAAGGGAGCACGAATGAGAATAGCCAATCCTGCCATTCCTAACCGTGATGGTGATGCCGTCCTTGCAGCTCTTGGGTTGTTGCAGGACAATCAGTTGAGTGTGGATGCCAGCATCTATGCACAGAGCATCCGCCAGAAACTGGAGGATAAAGGAGAAGGACAGGTACTCAACCGTGATGAGATTCTTCATCGTTTCTACAAGGAATGGAATGATGATTGGCGTTCTAATGACTACGGTATCGAGGCTGATCTGGAATTTCTTGTGCTCTCGGCGCTGGTGGCTCTGGGCGAGATAGAGATAGATTATACTGGTGGCAAGAACATCAATGCTGCCAATATGAAAGAGATTGTAGATTTACCTAAGGAGGGCTTCTATTCCTTCTCTCATCTACGTCGTCCAAAAGGTATGAATGTGGCTGCTGTTCGGGAACTGTTCTTGGGCATTACAGGAAAGGATATGACTGGGCAGTTGCAGAATCAGGAAATCTATACGCAGCTGGTGAGCCAAGCTAAGGCGATTGCCGCCAATGCCGTGCAATGTAGTCACGAAATTAGTGATGGAATGTATCTGGACAATATCGAGATAATCAGTCCTACAGTTGCTGGCAATATGAAGGTTCAACTTTCTGCGCTTTCAGGATTGTGCGATAAGTTGCCAGCTTATGCTTCTTTTGCCAAGATGAGAAACTTGCCGTCAGAGTGGACAGCAGAGAAACTGCGTCATACCTTTGAGGCTAAGCAACACATCCGTTTGGTGAAGGATACCAAGAAGTTTGTTGAGGACATGCGTTCTCGTCTGAGCTATCTGAACCAAGCTTTGCAATACATGACTGATGCCGGCATGAAAGAAACGGTGAGAAAGTCGCTGGAAAAGGTAAACGGTTTGGTGAAAATAATGAACGATACCCAACAGGTGGGAGCGTATAAGACAGAGTTGGATGCTTGGATAGACAAGTATGCCAACTGGTATTTGTCGGAGTACAAACGACTTCATATCACGGCAATGCAAGATACAGAGAAGCGTCAGATTTCTAACAGTAACTTCAAGCAGGTATGTGATACCATTTGTGGTGCCGACCATGACAAGGGTTACTTCTCTGTGGTACCACAATATCGTGAATGGGGGCGGAAGATGAGCCAACTGGTATTGGCATCTGAAAGCTGTACTTTGGAGGCTTTGCATCGCTCTCCTTATTATGCAGGATTCAATCCTGTAGCCTATCAGGGCAAGCAATTGCCTCATCTTGGTGAGTTAAAGGAGGAGTTGACGAGTATCTTTGATAATATCAATGATACATTGCATCAGATATTGAGCGATGAACAGCTCTTGAAAAACCAAGCCATCCTTGATGATAGTCAGCAAGGCTTGTTGAAGCGATTCGCCAACAATGACGAAGAACTTTCGCCGCTCAATGCTGAACGACTGGTGGAGATTGTGGAGAAGCTTCATGCCGGGATGCAGGAAATCAAGATAGATGAGGAAGGTATTCGAAAGGTATTGAACCGCCCGATGACGCCTGATGATGCTATAAAAGCATTTCGACAGTATATCAATGAATTGACTGGAGGAAAGAAGGATGACAACATCCGAATCATATTAAAATAGAAATGAGTCAGTAATATAATAAAGATACAACAATGAGTCAGAAAGATAAAGAAGGTATTCTCTTCTCTACAGAGGAGATGAACAATATAATGGCAGACACAATGCAATTCTCGGAAGACAAGCCGGAGATCATCTTTGGCATGACTTTCAAAAATGCCGAGGAACGTCGTGCCTATTTTCGTGAGGAGCTTCGCAAGAAGCTCCCAGAGTTAAAGAAAATCGAAGGTTTTCCTATTGGTAGTGATGAGGATATCCTTAATCTTTCTGACCCTCCTTATTATACCGCATGTCCTAACCCATGGCTCAACCTGTTTGTTGAGGAGTGGGAGAAGGAGAAAACTGTGCTCGAAAAAGAAGGAAAAAGAAGCAAGGATTTTGAGGTGAAAGAGCCGTATGCAAGTGATGTAAGTGAAGGCAAAAATAATCCGATTTATATGGCTCATGCTTATCATACTAAAGTACCTCATCCTGCAATTATGCGCTATATTCTTCATTACACTCAGCCTGGAGATATAGTATTTGATGGTTTTGCTGGTACTGGTATGACAGGAGTAGCTGCCAATCTTTGTGGGTCTGTAAATGATGTTTCCGCTTTAAAGGAAAAAAATGTGAAAATTGGAGCTCGTCATGGAATATGTTCAGACTTGTCACCTATAGCAACACTAATTTCTGCCAATTATAATTTGCCTTTTGATGTAAATAGTTTCGAGAAAAAGGCAACAGCGATTCTTGAGCAAGTTGAACAAGAGTTAGGATGGATGTATGAAACGGAGGTTCAAGGCATAAAAGGTAAAATCAATTATGTGGTTTGGAGTGATGTTTTTTCTTGTCCTTCATGTGGAGGAGAAATAGTCCTTTGGAATGAAAGTGTCAACTTGGAAAAACAAGAAATTTCTTCAGAATTCCTATGCCCTCATTGTGGAACGAAATGTACGAAGAAGAATATGAATAAAATATGGGAAACTGCATTTGATTCTATTTTGCAAGAAGCTGTGAGTATGAATAAAAAAGTTCCTGTACTTATTAATTATATGGTTAAACAGAGATGCGAAAGAGTTCCAACCGAAGATGATTTACGTTTAATAGATTCAATAGATTATGGGAAAAAGCTATACCGAACAACAAAGTTAGTTAATGGTTTTAATACTTCACAACCAATAAATAGTAATGGAATTTGTTTTACGCATCAATTTTTTACTAAGCGTAATTTTATATATCTTTCAAGATTTAAGGAGTTGTTGGTACAGAATAATATGCCGTTGGTATTACTAACATCGGTTCTTCAAAATGCATCTAAGATGTATAAATTTAGAATCGATCGAAAGGGAGGTATATTAAATGGAACACTTTTTGTACCATCTTTGAATATAGAACAGAATCCATACAATTTGCTAAAAAATAAGATTAAGGATTTTGTGAAAACTCAATATTCATACAGAGGACATGTAAGTGTCTCACTTAATTCTGCAACTTCGTTGAGAAATCTTGGCGAGGCTTGCATTGATTATATATTTATTGATCCTCCATTTGGAGCTAATATTATGTATTCTGAGCTAAGCTTGGTTTGGGAAAGTTGGATAGGAGTTAGAACCAATAATAAAGAAGAGACCATAGTTAATGATTATCAAAAGAAATCATTGTCAGAATACCAAGTCTTAATGAAAGAGTCTTTGACTGAATTTTATCGTTTGTTAAAATCTGGAAAATGGCTGACGATAGAATTTAGCAATACTTCTGCTGCAGTTTGGTGTGCAATTCAAAATGCATTGCAAGGAGTTGGTTTTGTTATAGCTTCAGTTTCAGCTTTAGATAAGAAACAAGGTTCTTTTAAAGCTGTTACTACAACTACAGCAGTAAAGCAAGATTTGGTTATTACGTGTTATAAGCCCTCAATTGTAAAAGAAGAAAAAGTTGGGACTGCAACTATTACAGAAGCTAATGTTTGGGAGTTTACCGAGGAATATCTTGAACACTTACCAGTTGTTGTAGAAAGGAATATGAAGACTACGTCAGTTATAGAGCGTAGCCCGAAAATTATTAATGATAGAATGGTTTCTTTCTTCGTTCAGCAAGGACTTCCAGTCCCTCTCGATGCCAAGGAGTTCCAGCAAGGTCTTCGTGAGCGTTTCGTAGAGCGTGACGGAATGTTCTTTACGGCAGCGCAAGCGGCAGAATACGAGGAGAAGAAAAAGTCTGCTCCAGAGTTTGTGCCAATGGGAATCATCGTGAGTGATGAGGCTAACGGTATCCAGTGGTTGAAGAACCAACTCCGTAATGATCCAAAGACTTATCAAGAGATACAGCCAGAATGGATGCAAGCAATCAATGGTGTGCGCAAGCACGATATCCTACCAGAGCTGAAGCAACTTTTGGAGGAGAACTTCATTGAGATGGAAGATGGAAAGTGGCGTTTGCCTAACATTCAAGACGATGTTGATAAGGAAGCTCTTCGTACCAAGGCTTTGCTCCGTGAATTTAAAATTTATGTGGAGCAGGCAAGTAAACCTAAGGGTAAAATCAAAGAGGCTCGCGTGGAAGCTCTCCGTGCCGGATTCAAGGATTGCTATGTTCGCAAGGACTTCAAGACCATCGTCATGCTGGGCGACAAGATTCCACAGAACTTGCGTGATGAGGATGATGTCTTGCTCCAGTTCTATGACATCGCACAGAACAAAATATAAATGGATAAGTTGATAGATAAAATCGTACGGAAGATAACGGTGGACTACTGCCGGTTGAGTATTGTGGGAAATCTAGATGGATTTCTCACAAGGGATGACGTGCGCCGTTTGATTTATCAATGTTCAGGTATAGAGGTCGTAGCAGGTTCAAACCTTCAGTTGAGAATCCATTATGAGTTGGAATACAAATCTCATCCAGATGCCAGATATATCTATGTGAGTCAATCCATGGAGACCTTGTTGGCAGATATGAGACAATCTGCTTACCTTATCAAGTTTTCTATTAGTGACCTGTTCCCTATGTTTGCGGACAAATCACTTCTCAGGAAACAAGATTATGAAGTGATAGATAAACTATATGAGCAAGTGGCTCAGCGAAGAGTGACGATGGGCGAGGGCATCTTCTTGATAGAGAATGTCAAGCATCGCATAGCAGAGGAAAAGTCCAAATCGTGTGAACATCTTCTTGCCCAATTGCAGCGTATAGATATAGATTGGAATCATGCAGAAAAGACTATCGCAGCGTTGGCTCCCATCATCATTCAATCCATCCAAAATGACTGTTATGATGAGATAGATGAAAAGTTGCAGGGCATTAACCAAAATTTCCAAAGGTGGGTAGATGAACATTACTTCGCGATACAAAACAGCAATCCACAGTTGAAGGCTCAATGTGTGAACAAGATTTTGCCTTACCTGGTTGCCAATCATTCTCTGGAGGATAGGATGGCATTGGTCGTTGTTGATGGTTTGGCATACTGGCAATATGCAATATTGCGTAATTATCTCCTGCAACAAGGCATTGGGGCAGAAGAAAAAATAACCTTTTCTTGGTTGCCATCTATCACCATGTTGTCGAGACAAGCCATTTTTCGAGGAACTTATCCAAGTCAGGATTATAAGCAAAGTCCTGAAAACGAGCGTAAACTCTGGATGCAATACTGGCAAAAGCACGGCTTTACATCATTCGAAATGCAGTATCTTAGTGATAAGGATGAGTTTGCCATCAATGAGGGAGTGAAGCGGTTGGCATACGTAACAGTGGAAATGGATGAGAAAATGCATTCTTCTACAGACTATAAAGATCTCTATTCGCTGACAGAAAACTGGTGTCCTCGTTTGACGGAGAAAATCAAAACTTTGCAGCGATTAGACTACACCATCTATCTGACAACCGATCATGGAAATGTGTTGAGTCATGGATGGCGGAAGTTGAGTGCGGTGGAGAAAGTATTTCTCTATAAAGATGGGAGTAGAGGAAAACGCCATCTTATCTATAATAATAAGGTGGAGCAAGACTCGTTCTTTGAGAAGAACAAAGCCGAGATACCACTTTTGCTGCATGAAGACTGGCTAGCAGTAAGGAATGATGCCTGTTTTGAGAATGAAGGACAAACAATCATAACTCATGGGGGGAGCCATTTTATGGAAATGGTGATCCCATTTGTAAAAATAGAAAGGAATCCGTGAATATGGAAATGAGAATAGGAATACAACAAGCTGTGACGATGGCTGCTTTCGAGCAAATGTTATCAGCAGTACTTTGTGGCGATTATACATTGCTATATGCTGAGCAGCTGGCAAGAGTATCGACACATGGTGAAGCCAGAGTGATGAAGATAAGAACCGTCATTAACCGATTGGCAACTGGAAATCCGCTTCTGCCTTTTATGAAAGAACATGAGGAAGAGGTAAGGATGGCGATGCAAAATGCCAACGACAAGAAGGTGGTCTTTGCTGCCGTAGTCTGCGCCACGTTTCCCTTTGCTTACCAAGCGTTGAGCATGATGGGAAAATATCTGCATGTGCAGGACGAGATAACGACTGGACTTATCAAGGGAAAACTCTCTGAAATATATGGTTCGGTGCGTACCTTGGAAATCTCCTTGAATGCGGTGATACCTATGTTCATGGAGGCTGGTTTTGTGGAGCGGAAAAAAGTGGGATTTTATTCGCTTGGAAATGTATGCCATTGCTCAAACTTTGCACTTCAACTATACCGCAAGGCTTTCTTGGTGAATAATTCCACTTATACGGAAGAAACGCTGGATGAGACGAATCCATTTTTTGAGTTTATAAGATAATAGTAACAATTAAAATATGAATAGTTATGGCACAACAATTTGAAAAATTAATAGACTGCCTGAATTTCATAGAGCAGTTGAAGGGGTTTGGTATGCAGCCCACTCCAGAATTGCTTGCTGAAAAAGCCAGACTGGAGGCTTTGGAAAATGTAAATCCTGATGAGTATATCTTCAGTACAATGAAGATGCACAATAAGTTTATGACTCCAGAGAAAGAAAAGGTGGTTCGTGAGATGGCAGACCAACTGCTGTCTGATGCTCCTAATGCAACACAACCTTGCTTGCTTTTAGGTAAGGTACAGTGCGGTAAGACAGATACTTTCCTTAGCATCATGGGCTTGTGTTTCGACCGTGGTATCGACATCGCTGTGGTGATGACCAAGGGAACGAATACTTTGACTACTCAGACCATACAGAGATTGGGGAATGATTTCAGATATTTCAAGGAAGACGGGTCTATTGACCAGAAGGTTATCATTTCTGTATATGATATCCTCGATCTCGGCCATAGAGGTTGTTTGAGTGATGCACAGTTGAACGATCCTGCACAGAAGTTTATCATCGTAGTCAAGAAAGAGGACAAGAACCTGGGCTATTTGAACAAACTCTTTGAAGACAGTGAATTGATGCGTTCCAAGAAGGTGCTGGTATGTGATGATGAGGCAGACTTTGCCAGTCGCAATTACTATAAGCGACAGGGTGAAATCGGACTGATGAAGATAGCCGAACTTATCGAGAACTTTGTCAAACTGCCGCATTATTGTCGTTATATGCAGATTACTGCAACTCCTTACTCTTTGTTCTTGCAACCTGATGGTACAGTGCAGTTGCGTGAAGGCAAGGAGGCTTCGCCTTGGTTGCCTCGATATACGGGACTTGTGCCAATACATGAGAAGTATATTGGTGGCAGACAGTATTATGAGTTGAGCGAGGATGAGAACTCTATGTATAGTTGTCTTTTTGAACCGGTTGATCCGGTTTGTATAGACATTCTTAGTGCTCGAAATGATTGGTATATGGAGTCATCGGTACATTCAGAGAATCTGAATTCTTTGAACTATGCCATCGTTTCTTATCTCTTTGCTACCGCAGTTCGTGCCATTCAGGTAAAGAAAGGAGCCAAGAAGAAATATAAGTCGAGTTGCTTGATACATTGCGAGGTGGCAAAGTCAAAGCATGAGTGGCAGGAGTCTTTGATTATCAAGATTATTGAAGACATCAAGCATGCGTTCCTTGCCAAGGCAAATACAGACCTTCATATCCTTGACTTGGAGAGCGATGCATACGAAAGCTTGAAGAAAAGCAATGAACTAGGCAATAAGTATGAACTTATTCATGAGGACTTCCCTGATTTTGGAGAGGTTGAGGCTGAGGTAAAACGAATATTAGAGATGGATGACTATATCGTTCAGGTCATCAATTCAGAGAATCCAGTATCAGCCTTGTTGAATGACAAGGGACAGTTGAGATTGGAAGGTACGGCTAATATCTTTATTGGTGGTAATATCCTGGATCGTGGTATCACCATCGATAATATGCTGTGTTTCTTCTATGGCAGAGACCCTAAGAAGTTCCAGATGGATACCGTATTGCAGCATGCCCGTATGTACGGAGCTCGTAGTAAGGAGGACATGGCTTGCACCCGTTTCTTCACTACTAACGCTATTTATGATGTGTTGAAGTCAATCAATAGCATTGATTCTGTGATGTATGATTATCTGCGTTACCATCAAGACAAGATTCAAACGGATGACTTCTTGACGAGTATGGTCATCAAGTACGACAGGCGAGTTAATGCTACGGCAGGCAATAAATATACTCCAGCAAACACAAAGGTGGTGAAACCTTACATGAGAATCTTGCCAAAGGGATTCCAGACAGGTGATGCTAAAGCTATTGGTGGTATAATTCAGAAGATAGATGACTTGTTGCAGAAAATCCCAGGAATGAAAGAGACTACTGACGACAATCCATTCTTCTTGATGGATTATAGTATGGCTGTGAAAATCATAGAACTGATTAGTCGCACTTATATCTATGGAAAGGAATGGAACAACGTGGGTTGGGAATGGAATCCGAATGAGATGTTGACAGCCTTGGAGCATAGTGTGTTTAAGACTGATGGTAAGATATATTGTCAGGTTTGTGTAAATCGTAACATGAGTCGCGAACGTGAGAATATCTATGATCCACGTGGTAGATTCATTGATTCTCCTGAAAGTGGTCAGACGAATGCCATTGCCAAGCAGCAAGCAGAGAATCGCTCAGTGCTTACTCTTCTTCGTCAGAATGGATTGAGTGAGCAAGGATGGCGTAATACACCATTCTATTGGCCTTCATTGATGTTACCAGGTGAGTTGGATGCTGGTATCTTTACGGTGGATGACAAGAAAAAGGCAAGAAAGGCTAAATCACAGATCAAATTGGATTGTCTGGATAATTATCATTCTGAAGATATCTTGAAGATTACTGTTGCTAAAGATGAACTGTTCTCATTGCTTCATGGTGAGAAGAAACTGGATGGTAGATTGTTGAAACCTAACAACTGCTCATTGTATCTGATTTCAGACAAGAGTGGAGGCTTGGAGTTGATAGATGGACTTGATGATGAAAAATTCTATAATCTTTCATCATATAATGATGGTGTGTTCCCATTCAAAGTGAAAAACTACAAGTACATCCATCTTCGTAGTTCTATGGATATGAGTGGCAGTCAAGCTCTTTTCAAACTTGATGAGAATGAGCCATACGAAATGATAAGTCAACCTTATGCCATTCAGGATGTGCATTATGACATGTACAACAACATGGTGGATGCGGAGAAGAATGATTTGTGTAATTGGTATATCGGGTATAATGTCGGAACAATGTTGGAAAGTAAGCTTACCGATGATGACCAGGAAAGATATGATGAATATCTTCAAAGTTTGGAGGCTGCAGAACAACAGGATAATCAAGAAGAAGTATGATTCCAACTATTGAATATATCAGGCAGAAGTTTGATGAATATAATGAATTGATGTTTGAAGGGAAATTAAAGCCGCTTCCCTTCAAACTCAGTTCTGCTCGTTCGTTTTTAGGTAAAGTGAGATGCTGCCGTAGAAAGAAGGCTGATGGCACGTGGGTCTATTCTGATTTTCAATTTATTATCAGTAATAAGAGTGACTATGCAGAAAATGTTGTTGAGGATACCATTATTCATGAGATGATACATTATTGGATATTCTCAAACCAGATGCAAGACAATGCTCCTCATGGGAAACTCTTTGTTGCGAAGATGCAAGAGATAAACCGCCGTTTTAATCGCAATCTAACTGTGTTGCACAAGAAAACGAAGGAGGAAATGGATGAGGACAAAGAAGTCCGTCAACATTTGATTTGTATCAGTCGTTTTAGAGGGAATCAATTGGGTATTACCATTGCAAACAAGAGTAAATTATTTATGCTTTGGGAGGCACTTCCAAAAGTTCCGAAGATAGTAGAGTGTAATTGGTATGTTTCCACTGATCCATTCTTTAATCGCTTTCCGAGAGCATCTTCTCTCAAAGTGTATCCTATTTCAAAAAGCGAGCTAGAGCCTCTGATGAAGAATCTCAAAAAGTTGGTGAGAATAGGGGATACAATAAAAGTTGAAGATTGAGGACATTTCGTTTAAATAAAATAAAAACCTCAGTTGTAGGTATCCGATACAAGATGCCTGCAACTGAGGTTTTTATTTTATAATTCGAGCATGTCAAAGTACATGGTTCTCGTGTGCTTATTGTCGTCGTTCCCCTAAATCATCTTGAAAACCACATTATTTGACTGACAAAATGTGATTTCATAGTCTGGTTTGACATAATTAATACAAATATATCAAAGAAATCCACTTTTGCGTGGTTTTTCTTGCTAAAAAGTTTGTATTATCAAAGATTATTCGTATCTTTGCAGCAACAGAATCCGCCACGCTTCCCATTTGAACAGCGAACCAGGGCGGGTCTTTTGC
>USJD01000087.1 GCA_900554835.1 uncultured Prevotella sp.
CCGATGGTGCCCTGTCCGGCGATGACATTCTCATCATCGAAAGGATGAACAAAGGTGTAGCCATGCTCATCTTTCAGTTCCAGCGCCTTCTGGTAGGCATCATCATAAACGCCAGGTACCAGACAGACTTCAGCACCCAGTCGCTTGGTGGCTTCTACCTTAGAGATAGGAGCACCTTCAGGCAGACAGATGAGGCTCTTAACACCCATGGCTGTAGCTCCCAGCGCTACACCCTGTGCATGGTTGCCCGCAGAACAGGCTATCACACCCTTTTCCTTCTCTTCATCGGTGAGTTGTGAAATCTTATAGTAAGCACCACGAATCTTGAACGAACCTGTCTTCTGAAGGCACTCTGGCTTCAGATAGACGTCACTCTCTGGGTTGATTCTTGGAGTGTGAACCAGCTCAGTCTTTCTGATAACTTTGCTCAGCACGAAGCGAGCCTTGTAGAAATTGTCTAATTGTAACATAACTGCTGATATGCTTTTATTTGTTATGTTTGCAAAGGTACACATTATTCTATAAATAACAAGAATAATTATATCTTTTTTATTTTATAAGCAAAAATAAAACGCTTCTTTTCTCTTGTATATGAGAAAAATGTTGTATTTTTGCCACCAATTATTTGAGACGATATGAATGAACCTAAATGAAAAGTAAGGTTTTCTGCGTGTTTTCACGATTTGTGACCTTTAATTCATGAATATTTACCCTCTGTTTGATGATAAAATCCTACTTTTGCAGGTAGAATGAGGCAGACAGGTTTTACATGAGGTAATCGGTATTCTGTATCTTTATGTAAAGGTAATCGCAAAGGTAATTCCTGCATCTCATTTTAATGTACTTTTTGATAGTAATAATCAATAAATAGCTAAAAACAAAATGATGAAGAAACATATATTTTGTTCTGCCTTCGTACTTTCTGCTGGTGTGGCTATGGCTGCATCTATGGGAGTCATCGCTCCTGAAATGGGAAATACTGAGGCAGAGACTTCTGAGATATCTACTGCTTTCAAGAAAAAGGTGAAAGCGGTAAGTGCTAACTCCAATGAGATAAAAGAGGTAACCAGTCCTATAGAAGGGGTTATTAACAATCAGTTTGTGGATGAGGCAACCATGAAGGGCGACCTGATGAATATGTTGGCTAAATTCTCCAAGTATCTGAAGAATGACTTCCAGGATTGTGCTGCGCCAAATTCTGTGAATGAGGTATGTGGTGCCTTCAAATGTAATAGTACCATGCAGAATAATGAGGATGGAGTTCGCTCCAATGCCGACCTCTCCATGATTTCCGCTTTCCTCGTAAAATATGGTAAGGACAAGGTGACTCTGCCTGAGGGCGTTACTTGGGATGACCTGGAAAAGATGGCGATGAAGAGTCTTGTTTTCGCTTACTCTACCCATAAGGCAAATAAATTGAAAACCTGCTCTGGTAATAATTACTGGGGTTCTACTTCCGGTAGCGATCATGTTTGGGAAAGTTCACTTTGGGCGATGTCTGTAGCTTACTCCGCTTATTTCCAGTGGGATAAACTCTCCGACAATCAGAAGGGATATATCGAGAAACTCCTGAAGGCTGAATGCAATTATGAGTTGAACCGCACGATACCTACCGGTTATAACGGGGATACGAAAGCTGAAGAGAATGGTTGGGAGGCTGACGTGCTGGCTGCCACATTGGGTCTGTTCCCTAACGACGAGATGGCTCCTAAGTGGTTTGAGCGCCTTCGTGAGTTTGCTATCAACAGTTATTCTCATAAAGATGATGCCCACAATACGACCGTCATCGACCCACATTATGACAAGAAGACCGTGGCTGACCTCTATAAGGGTCAGAATCTCTTTGATGACTATACCCTCCAGAATCACAACTTCTTCCATACAAGTTATCAGAACGTAGTGATACAGGAGTTGGGCGAGGCTGCTCTGGCGCTGAAACTCTTCCAGCAGAAGACCATCGGTGAGGAGAAGTGGAAGACCAACTCGCTCATGCACAATAATGACAAGGTGATGAAGGAGGTGCTCAACTGGCTGGCTTTGGCAGATGGCGAACTGGCTATGCCTAATGGTAATGACTGGAGCCTCTTCCTTTTCGACCAGATCACTTCTTATACTACCAATGCCTGCTTCCTGAACGATCCGGATGCGCTGATGCTTGAGAATTTGGCTTACAAGAATATCAAGGCACGCCAGACTACAACGTCTGACGGATCCTGGTTGTTGCGCTCAGATATCGGTGCACGCCGTATGGGTGTAGAGGCTCACCGTGTGATGATGACCTGGCTGATGCATGAGGCAATATCTACAGCAGATGTAACCCCTACAGATTGGGATACGTTCAACCAGCGTTATGCTGCCGCCCGGATATTCCCTTGCCAGAATATTGTTCGTGCTTCTACAGACGATCGTTTCACCTGTTTCTCATGGAGTGCAGGTAAGGGCAGCTATACCGGATACATTGCAGCCAACAGTGCGGATAAGAACAAGATTATCGTACCTTACCGTGAGAACAATACCGGTAACTTCCTCGGTAGTTATCAGGTAAGTGGTAAGAGTACAAACGCCACACCGGTAGTCAGCGGCATCTATAATCTCCGTGGCAACAGTTATACGATGAACGGAGAATTGAATATGAACGACGGAACCCTCAACAATCGTTTCGCCATCTATTCTACTCCAGGTAATGCTGTCATCTATACCGATTATGTGCGTGCCAATGCAGCTGCCACCATCACCAAGGATCAGGGAGGACTGATGGCTATCAGCACCGACGAAATGACGCGAACCAAGCGTACGCTCTATTTCGACAATGCCAAGAATCAGGAGACGGGTATGACCCACAAGCAGAGTGATGGTTCTCAATTCCTCACCATGAATACCAACTGGGTGAATATCGATAATGCTCTGGGTGTTGTCAACGTAGATGGTAAGACCATGGGCTTTGGAAACCGTGCCAACAACAACTCTGTGAATACTTCCAAACTCTATGCTTCTTATAGCAACGAGAGTAAGAATGTGAAGGTTGGCGACATTGTAGATAAGCGCAATATCATCTATTATAGTAATGTGAATGCTGAGAATACCCGCAAGCTGATGCAGAAGACTATCAGAATGACGGAGATGGTAGCTGAGGGATGGAATGGTGTTATCGCCACAGACCCTGATGGTGCTTCCTACATGCTTCTGTCCAACTTCTGTGGTGATACCCGATGCCAGTTGAAGAATGTGCAACTCAATGGTGCTGCACCTGTATTTACGGTAGAAACCCATATTGTGGATTCCAAGGCAGCTGCCACCTTCTTCTTGGATACCAATCATTCCAAGGGCGAAATCTTAGGCTTCACAGTCAAGGGCTCCGGTCTGCAGGCTATTCAGAATGCCGAGGATTCCACCAAGGTTTACCTCAAGAACCTGCAGACGTCAAAGAATAAGGTGACTTTGAACTATCAGGCTAAAAATGCTGAGAAGTCAATCACTCTTATTTTGAAGGCCAATCAAGTGATAGCTGTTTATTATGATGATAAGACTGCTAAACTGGTAGTAGAAGAAAATGTGGATTATCCTGCGTCTTATTTCTCCTCTTCCGAACAATTCCAGAAATGGTTCAGTGCAGCAGCCACACCATCTTCTTCATTGGAAAGAGTAACGTAGTCAGCCTCTGCTCTTACTTCAGGTGCAGCATTAGCCATAGCCACACCGACACCAGCAAGTTTGAGCATACTGAGGTCATTATATCCATCACCGAAGGCGATCATGTCTGCAGGAGTGAGATTGATTTTACCCAATAATCTCTGCAAAGACTGTGCTTTGTCGATGCCCTTAGGCACCAGTTCCAGGAAGAAAGGAGCTGAGCGGAAGATATCCATTCTATCTCCCAACTTCTCCACCAGTTTCTCCTCTGCCTTGAGCATAAGGGTAGGATCACCCGTCATGAGGAGTTTGGTTGGATGAGGCTCCAGGGCTTCAAACAAGTTCTCTACCTTTCGAATGTTCATCTTGTTGATGCGTGATTCCTCTTTCACATACTGGTCATCCGGCATCTCGGTGATGATTTCGTTACCGGCATATCCCAGCAGGGCATGACCGTTCTCCTCGGCATACGCATATAATTCAGGTATCACTTCATCAGGCAGGAACTGCGAGAAGAGTTTTTCGCCTGTCTGGGCGTTTACGATGTTGCCACCATTATAAGAAAGGATGTATCCTCCTCGCTGGTTCAGTTCGAGACATTCAGCCACCGGTTCGATGCCGTAGGTAGGGCGACCGGAAGCCAGAATAATCACGGCTCCCTCGCTGGCAGCCTTGAGCAAGGCTTCGCGAGTCTTAGGGGTAACCACCTTCTCGTGGTTGGTTAAGGTGCCATCCAAATCCAGGGCGATGGCACGGTAAGGAATCTGTTTTGCTTTTTCCATTGTTCTATATGATTATGCTATTTTTCGTTCAAAAATACTGCAAACTTTCTGCAAAGATACAATAATATTCTGAAAAATGGGGCTGTTTGTCCTGTTTTTGGTTTTTTATGCAGCGTAAAATGTTGCAAAATCTTTGTTGTCTGTTACAAAATCACGAATCGTGTTATTTTTCTATTGTTTTCTTATCTTCTTTGTGGATGTTTTTGAGTAACTTTGCAATCACAAAAATATAATCATAACTAAACTATACGCAATCGGAAATGAAGAAAAACGTTTTAGCAGTAGCGCTGGCATTGATGGCTGGCATCGGTGCCTATGCCGAAAAGAATACCATCAGTTCTCCTGACGGTAAGTTGAATGTCGTGGTGGAAGACCGCGATGGCAAACTCTATTATTCCATCGACTATGCTGGTAAGCGAATGATGGAGGAATCGCAGCTCGGTCTCCTTGCCAATGTGGGTGATTTCAGTCAGGGCTTAACCTATCAGAGTAAGAAAGAGGCAAAGGTGGAGAAGAGTTATGACCTCCGCACCGCCAAGGTATCGCATGTGGATTATCATGCCAATCAGCTCCATGTAACCTACATCAACGGCAAGAAGCAGCCGATGACGGTTACCTTCAATGTGAGCAACAACGATGTGGCTTTCCGTTATACTTTCGATCAGCTGAAGGCTCAGCATCTTATCGTGAATGAAGAGAAGACTGCCTTCAATCTGCCGAAGGTAACTACTACTTACCTTTGTCCACAGTCTGATCCGCTCATCGGTTTTGCCCGTACCAAACCAAGTTATGAGGAAGATTATAAGGTAGATCAGCCTCTTACAGCCAAATCGGGTTATGGCCATGGCTATACCTTCCCATGCCTTTTCAAGGTAGGCGGCGATGGCTGGGTATTGGTCAGCGAGACGGGTACTCACGGCAACTATCCGGGTTGTCACATCAGCGATTACGATGCTGCAAAGGGTTATCAGATAGCCTTCCCAATGGAGAAGGAGGCTGATGGCATCGGTTCTACATCGGGCACCTTCATCCTTCCGGGTTCCACTCCATGGCGAACCATCACCGTGGGTTCAGATCTGAAACCATTGGTAGAGACCACCATTCCATACGATGTAGTGGAGCCTAGATTCGAGGCTTCCCAGAAATACGGAACAGGCAAGTATGCCTGGAGCTGGCTCATCTGGCAGGATGGTTCCTGCAACTATAACGACCAGAAGCAGTTCATCGACTTGGCTGCTACCATGGGATATGAATATGTGCTGGTTGATGCGCTCTGGGATACTCAGATTGGTAGAGACAATATGGCGGAATTGAGCCGTTATGCGCAGAGCAAGAATGTAAGCCTGATGCTCTGGTATAATTCCAATGGTGTGGCTAACGATGCACCTCAGGGACCTCGTGGCATCATGGATAACATCGTGGCTCGCAAGAAGGAGATGGCTTGGATGAAGAGCATCGGCATCAAGGGTATCAAGGTGGATTTCTTCGGTGGCGACAAGCAGCACACCATGCAGCAGTATGAGGACATCCTCAGCGATGCCAATGATTACGGCATTCAGGTTATCTTCCATGGCTGCACCCTGCCTAGAGGTTGGGAGCGCATGTATCCAAACTATGTATCCAGCGAGGCTGTACTGGCTTCAGAGAATGTATTCTTCTCAGATTATCATGCCAAGCAGGAAGGCTTTGAGCTGACCATGCATCCATTCTGCCGCAATGCTGTGGGAGCGATGGATTGGGGTGGTACCATCATGAACAAGTATCTCTCCAAGGACAACAAGAGCCGTCATCGCCGTTATACCACCGATGTTTTCGAGATGGCTTCGGCTATCATGAACCAGGCAGCTATCCAGTGCATCGCCATCTATCCGAACAATCTTTCTGAGCTTCCTCAGCACGAGATTGATTTTCTGAAGAGCGTTCCTACTACTTGGGATGAAACAAGGTTTATTGCCGGTTATCCTGGCAAGTACGCAGTTGTGGCTCGACGCCATGGAGACAAGTGGTATGTTGCCGGTCTGAATGGTACCGACCAGATGATGAAGCTTACCCTGAATTTGCCGATGCTGGCTGGTAAGAGTGTTACCTGTTATCATGAGACAACCAGCAAGGACAAGAAGGCTCTCTGGCCTGTTTCTCAGATGAAAACCGTGAAGGTGGATAAGAAGGGAAACCTGAAGGTGGAAATGCAGCCTAAGGGTGGATTGATTGTGAATGAATAAAGAAAAAGGCAGTTTTTTACCCTAAAAAACTGCCTTTTGAACGATTATTATTCTTTTTATCAGAAATTGTATCCCTCTGTTCGTATAAAATGATATATCTTTGCAGGCAAATCGTGAAGATAAACATTCATATTGTGAATACTAACATGAATAACAAGATAATGATAAACAGAAAACTGACAATCGGCGGAATGCTGATGACAGCATTGGCTCTCGGAATGCCGATGAATGCCCATGCAGCAAAGAAGGCTGCCAAGCAGAATTTTGCAGGCTATCTCTTTGCCTATTTCGAAGGTAGTGGTAACAAGCAGGAGCATCTTCGCTTTGCAATCAGCGAAGATGCCAAGAACTGGTATGCGCTCAACGACAACCAACCAGTCATCGCCAGTGATTCTATCAGTACCAGTGGCGGTATCCGCGACCCTCATATCCTTCGTGGTGAAGATGGCTGCTATTACATTGTGGCTACCGATATGAACACCGTGAAGAATGGATGGAAGGATAATCCAGGCATCGTTTTGATGAAGTCTAAGGACTTGGTGAACTGGACGCATTCCAAGATTGTATTGAAGGAAGATTACAAGGAGCATTTCAGCGATGCTTACTGGGTATGGGCTCCACAGACCATCTATGACAAGAAGGTTAAGAAGTATATGATCTACTTCACCCTTCAGCGTACTGGCGATGGCAGAAAGAGTATGATAACTTACTATGCTTATGCAAATAAGGATTTTACTGGCTTTGAAAGTGAGCCTAAAGTTCTTTTTAAGGCTAAATACAATTGTCTCGACAATGATATCATCGAGCGCAACGGCGTTTATCACATGTTCTATAAGGGAAACATCAAGAATGCTGAGGGCAAGGAAATCCAGAATGGTATCCAGCAGGCTACTGCCAAGAATCTGAAGGGACCTTGGAAGGAGGACTTCAAGTTTATCGATGCTTACGCAGATAGCAAGACCGGTGTGGAAGGTTCCGGTGTATTCAAACTTAATGACAAGAATGAGTATGTGCTGATGTACGACCTCTACGGTTCGGGCAGATATGAGTATCAGACTTCCAAGGATCTGAACACCTTCTCTACCAAGCCTGAGTCATTCCGCAAGGATTTCTTCCCTCGTCATGGCACGGTTTGCTCTGTTACCAAGGATGAAATGGAGAAATTGCAGCAGAAGTGGGGATATGTTCTCAATCGTTCTTACACGGGACAAGGCAATCCTATTCTGCCAGGTTTCCATGCAGACCCGGAAATCCTGTATTCCAACAAGACGGGCAAGTACTATATCTATTCTACCACCGATGGAATACCGGGATGGGGTGGATATAAATACTACGTATATTCTTCTGCCGACCTGAAGGAGTGGAAGAACGAAGGCGTGGCATTGGATGCAAAGAGCGACCAGATTTCCTGGGCGAATGGCAATCTCTGGGCACCAGCTGCCATCGAGGTGAAGCAGAAGAACGGCAGCTACAAGTACTATCTCTATTTCAGTGCCCGTCCTAATGATAACGGCAGAAAGCAGATGGGTGTGGCGGTTTCCGATTCTCCTACTGGTCCTTTCGTTGACCTGGGCCATCCTCTTCTGGCGAAGAACCATCCGGGTTGCAACGGTCAGCTCATCGACGTGGATGTCTTCATGGACCCAGTATCGAAGAAGCCTTATCTCTATTGGGGCAACAGTTTTATGGCTGGTGCCGAATTGGAGCCAAACATGACCAAGATCAAGGATGAAACCGTGACCGTGATGACTCCAAAGGGTGGAAGCTTGAAAGACTATGCTTATCGCGAGGCTCCGTATGTGTTCTATCGCAACGGACTCTACTACTCCATGTGGTCGGTGGATGATACGGGTGCAGCCAACTATCATGTGGCTTATGGAACATCCAAGTCTCCGCTCGGTCCTATCGAGGTAGCGAAGGATCCTATCGTTCTGATTCAGGACCCTCAGCATGAGATTTACGGCACAGCCCATAACTCCGTAATCCAAAAACCAGGCACAGATGAGTGGTATATCGTATATCATCGCATCAACAAGGATTACATCCATTTCCAGCCTGGTGTTCACCGTGAGGTCTGCATCGACAAGATGGAATTTAATGCCGATGGAACCATCAAGCGAGTAGTGCCTACACATGGAGGAATCAAATAACAACATATAAGCAGAATTTCATACAACTCCTTTCTTACGATCCCTTGCAGAAATCCTGATAGGAAATCCTGCAGGGGATTGTTTTGCCATATATTTCGCTGAATTGTATATTTAGGTTAAAAAACGACAAGAATGTTTGGCGGTTTGAAAGGAAAAATGTACTTTTGCGAATGAAAAGAGGATTTTTAAGTAGAAGATAAATCAACGTTTAAACAAAAATAACACTATCCTGACAAGATAGGGTTACTCCGACAACATGATGAAATTATATTTTCGTTTGATACAGTTTTCCTTAGGACTTTATGAAGGAAAGGAGTTCTTGGATGGAACAGCATTGAAAGGCTTCGACTGGAAGGCTTTCTACGATTTCGTCAAGAAACAAACCTTGGTAGGAATTGCGATGGATGGAGTCCAGAAGTTGCCTAAGGAAGTAGCTCCTAATGCGAACTTGTTGTTGGTCTGGTTTGGATTGAGTCACAAACTCATGATGCGCAACAGTATCCTGAATAAAGCCACAGTGTATGTATATGAGAAAATAAGAGAGGCGGGTTATCCTTGTTGTATTCTGAAGGGACAGGGTAATGCCATGCTTTATCCCCATCCTGTTTCGAGAACTCCGGGTGATGTGGATGTCTGGGTAGATGCGTCCCGCGAAGAGATTCGTTCCTTGGCTTGTTCCCTGGCAAAAGATAAGGGATATGTAAGCGATGAGAGTCTCAATCATGTGGGACTTTTCATCAAGGATATTGCTGTTGAACTTCATTCCACTCCTGCCATCATGGCCAATTTCTTCTATAATCGCCGTTTGCAGAAATGGCTGAACGAGGAGAAGGGAAAACAGTGCAGCCATCTGGTTAGTTTGGGCAGTCGTCCGGTTTCATCCGGTGGCGATGCGCAGAAGGGGCAGGCAGAGATGAAGGTTGCCGTTCCTACGGCTTCTTTTAATGCAGTCTATCAGTTGTATCATCTCTATCATCACTATTTCTATGAAGGAGTAGGTTTGCGTCAGGTGCTTGATTATTATTTCGTAGTGACGGGTTTGATGGATGAATTGGCAAAGCTGCAGACGGGTTCTGCTATTTCAGATTCGGAAAATTATTCTTCTCTGACTGAAATCCAGCAGACGCTGAAGCAGTTGGGATTATGGAATTTTGCAGGAGCGATGATGTATGTCTTACGTGAAGTGTTAGGACTTTCGGAGGACAAAATGTTGGTTCCAGTAGATATCCGACGAGGCGAGATGTTGCTTCATGAAATACTTGCTGGTGGAAATTTCGGCAGGTATGATAGTCGCAATGGTCTTGGTAATGGTTTTATTGGTCATAATTTGCAGCGTTTATGTCGCGACTTCCGATTCCTGCGCTATTATCCTGCTGAGGCTCTGAGCGAACCTCTGTTCCGCATCTGGCATTATGGCTGGCGCCATTTCCTGCCCAAGAGAAAGTGTTGACAAATGAGAAATGAAAAATAAAAAAGAGGATGTGTCAAAGACCATGATACATCCTCTTTTCGATTCCTTATATTCGATTCTTCATCTTTCCTACATTTATTCTTCATCCGATGAAGATGATGATTCGCTTAAGCTTCCATGAACTTCTTGGCAGCTCTGAGCTGGTGTCTCATCACGCTTAGGAATTCCTGACTCTCCTGGAGGATGTTGAGATAAACCAAGGAAATCTGCATCAAGCTATTATCCTTCATGTTCTGCAGGCGGTCGATGTGTTTCTTGCGAAGCACTGAAAGTTCATCCTTGCAGGCATCAGCCTCGGCCAGAATCTCACGATAGTTCTCATATCGGTTGGTCTCAATCTGTTCGCAACTCATCTTCATCAGGTCATTGATCTTCTGGCGTACTGGAGCAAACTCGTTGATGTATTCTGTTGGCAATGGATTGAAGTTGTTGTCCACGTGTTCCTTCACTGGGTCGAGCATACGGCGGAGAGAGTAGATGAACTGCTGGTTGCTGTTGGCGCCCAGATGGAACCAGGTGTTGCGCTCGATGGCAATCTCCATAGGAGAGCGTTTCAGTCCGAGCATCTCCTGACGGCGGAATTTCTTCAGCATGTCCTGCTCTTTCTTCAGTTCCTTGTTGGCATGGCGAAGGTCACGGGTGCTCTCGCTGGCAAGACCATCTACGATGAGATTGAACTCATTCAGGGCGAAGTGGCAAACGAAGCTCTGGGTGCGAGATACCTGGCGACGAAGCAAATCCCATACGATCTCTGGGTCGTGGGAGCGCATCATCAGCTGGAAGGTGCTGCCCTTGCTTTCCTGCTTAGCCTTCTTGTTGTACTTGATATTGCTGCGGATGAGCAAGAAGATAACCAGAGCCATGAAAGCACTCTGAACGAGGATGCCACCGAAATGCATGGTCATACAAACAATGGCGCAGACTACGAAAGCAACACCGGCTGTAATAAACCAACCACCAATAACACTCAACACACCTGTTACACGGAATACGGCACTCTCACGACTCCAGGCTCTATCGGCAAGTGAAGAACCCATTGCCACCATGAAGGTAACGTATGTGGTAGAGAGAGGCAACTTGAGGTTGGTACCGATGGTGATGAGCATAGAAGCAAGTACCAGGTTGACTGCAGCACGAACGACGTCGAAAGCAGCACTCTCTTCGAGTTCAACGACATTCTTGTCGAAACGGGAATTGATCCATCTTTTCAAGGAATTTGGCAGATACTTGTTGAGCCAAGAGTCTGTTGCCTGACAGTTGCGAACAATGACGCGGGCAACAGAAGAACTGCCAAACATCTCATCGCCTTCATCCTGACGGCTCAAATCCACGGAAGTCTTGATCACATTCTGCGCCTTCTTAGAGGTTGCCATAGCAACAATCATCACAAATCCGGCAGCGAGCAGATAGACAGGAGTGGTCTTGGCACTCTCCATCAAGGAGGTCATCATAAAACTGTCTGGTCCTGCACCGTTGGCATTTGCCATATAGTCATTGTAAGAAGAAAGACCAGCCAAAGGCACACCGATGAAGTTGACAAGGTCGTTACCAGCGAATGCCATAGCCAAGGCAAAAGTACCCATCAGTACGGTGAACTTGAAGATATTGACGCGGCAGAGATGGAGGAATTCCATCACGATGGCAGAAACCACGAAGGTGATGCAAAGCAGCAACCCGATGTTCTGGTCGATAAAGTCGCGCCACTCACTTGGCAGATAAGGACTCTTGCCGAGACCCTTCATGAAGATGAAGTAGGAGAGGGCAGTGAAGGCGATTCCACCAAAGATAGCGATGGAATAGCGAGAATGCTTTCTGTAATTGAAGGTGAAGACGATACGGGAAATCCACATCACGAGTGCACCGAAAACAAAGGCGATGATGACAGATGAGAAGATACCCATGATCACCTCCAAAGCCTTGTTGCTGTTGAGCAATACACCATAGTTGAGGCTGTCGTCACCAATCATCTTGAGAGTGGCAAGGATGAAAGCACCTCCCAACAACTCGAATACCAATGACACGGTAGTAGAGGTAGGCATACCTAAGGTGTTGAACACATCCAGCACGATGACATCAGTTACCATGACGGCAAGGAAGAGCGTCATCACTTCTTCGAAGGTAAAGTGATCCGGACTCATGATGCCATGACGGGCGATGTCCATCATTCCTGAAGACATGATAGCACCGAGAACCACACCGCAGGAAGCGATGATCAGTACGGTGCGAAACTTCGCCACCTTAGCACCGATGGCAGATTGCAGGAAGTTGACAGCATCGTTGCTGACTCCCACAAAGAGATCAAACACTGCCAGACAGAGCAGGAAGATCACAATACATAAATAAATTGTACCCATTTCTATTTTCTCATTTGTAATTTCTAATTTCTCATTTGTAATTTCTCATAGAGTCCATCCACGATACTGTCGGCAAGTGAGATGTTCGGCACCATGATGGTGTCGCATTCCAAATACTCGCAGGCCTGGATGAAAATCTCTGCAGCGGGAATGATGACATCGGCACGGTCTTCCTTCAGCGAGAAGGAAATCTCACGCTCCTCGATGCTCAGCGGCTGCATCATCAGATAGAGACGCTTCAGCTCGCTGAGGGTCAGTTCCTTGCCGTTCGTCTTGTTGTGGCGGGCAAGCTTGTTGAGCTTGTTGATGTTTCCGCCAGAACCGATGATGCGGATATTGCCATATTCCTTGGCATATCTGCAGAGGTTTTCCTTAAACAGTTTTTCAGTATCAGCCGTCACCTTCCCGCTTAGCATTCTCAGCGTACCCATGTTGTAGGAGAAACTTTCAGCCAATGTACCGTCGTGGATGATGGAAACCTCAGTGCTTCCACCGCCCACGTCGATATAGGCGAAGTTTCCCTCATTGGAGTCGGTCTTCTCCACCAGGTTGTTGTAGAGCAGTTGCGCCTCCTCCTGTCCTTTGATAATCTCGAGTTTGATGCCGGTCTGCTTTTCTATTTTCTTCAGCACCTTCTTGCCGTTTTCTGCATCTCGCATGGCAGAAGTGGCACAGGCACGGAAGGCATCCACATCGTTGAGTTTCATGAATTGCTTGAATCCCTTCATCATGTGGAGCATCATCTTCTCCCTTTCCTTGGAAACCTTGCCGAGGGTAAACACATCCTTACCCAGGCGCAGCGGAATGCGGATGAACATGATTTTCTTGATGCGGTCTTCCTCGCGTGGTGCTTCCGGATCAAATCGCTTGATGAGTAGTCTGGCTCCGTTGGAACCAATATCTATTGCAGCTAAAGTCGTCATTTTCACTAACCATTTAACATTCAACATTCAAATTTCTCATTTCTCATTTCTCATTTCTCATTTGTAATTTGTAATTTCTCATTTCTCATTTGTAATTTCTAATTAAGGTACGCTTTATACAATTCCTCCTGGCTTCTGAATTCCGGTCCTTCTACGAACTCGTTGCTTCCCTTGCCATCCACTATGCGGCCGTTCACAGTATCTCTCATGCCGTATGAAACAGTGCGGAGCAGGTCTGCCTGCATATCCTCGTCATATACCGGGG
>USJD01000088.1 GCA_900554835.1 uncultured Prevotella sp.
AAATATCGGAGATTACCAACTTTTTTAGGCACTATTTCTTATCCCGAACTGAGGTCAGATATTATATCATGGCGTTGCTCGCCCTGCCACTGATGGCATCTTGCGGCGATGATGATTACAGTGCGCCTACTCCTGCCGGTAATCCTGTGATGAGCTATACGGCTCCTGCTGCAGCTGTATGGATGGGCGATGAAGTGGAGGTGAAAGTAAACTGCAAGGATGAGGGAGGAGTGGCTCTCTCTACCTTGAAAGCAAACCTCCTGTTTAGTGGGCAGAGTGTAGATGAAACTACCATCCGTACCAAGGAGACTGGTGAATATACAGTCAAACTGAAAGTGCCTTATGCACAGAATGTTCCTGATGGAAAGGTGGATATTCAGCTTACTCTGCAGAATGTATCAACCAAATCGAATACAGAGACCTTGTCGTTTGATATCAAGCGTCCTCACTTCAACAATCTGCAGTTTGTGAGTGCTGATGGTGTTAAATATGACATGACAGAGAAAAGCGATTTTGTTTATCAGGCTGTTCTTCCTAGCAGTAAGAAGACTTTCAAGGGATATTTTGCAACGAAGGATGGAAAGTTTGTCTTCGGTTCCAGTACAGGTAAGGATATCAGTTTGGGAGAAACAGGCAACTTCAACTTCACTTCTGAGAATATGAGCGATGTAGTTATCACTTTCGATGCCAAGAACTATACGGCTGGTCCTACCGATGTATTGCCGGTTACTATCCTCGATTTTGCCGATTCTGATGCAGGCAAGACTTGGGTGGGTGATATCAAGCAAGGTGCTACCTGTAACCTTACTATCAACGGCAATAATCTGCCAGATGACTGGTATTATGACAGCGACTGGTTCCAGAAAGAAGAGGATGGAAGCTATACTTTCAAGGCTATTACCGGCAGATATACTATTTTGGCAGACTTCACCCATAAGTCATTCCGCATCTGGACAATGAATGGAAGTGAGCCTATGTCACTGAATGGCGATGGTACTGGTGCACTCTGGATCATCGGTAATGAAGGTGTCAACAAGCCAACTTGGGACGCTGTAAATCATGGCTGGTGGACAGGTGTTGACTCTGATGTCTGCCTCACTCCAATCAAGGCTAAGGTATATCAGGTTACACTTACCGTAGGCAAGCAGCTCAGAGCTACTGACGTAAACTTCAAGTTCTTCGGTCAGGCAAACTGGGGTGTTGAGTTCAAGGGTAAGGATAACAGCCATCTCATCTCAACTGAGAGCGAGGTATTCGGCATCGGTGACGGTAACGGTCACGACAACGGCAATGTTTACCTGAAAGATGGAGTAGAACTGAAGGATGGAGAGACATACGTTCTTATTGTAGACTTGACTGCCGGTGTAGATAAGGCAGTTCTCAAAGTAGAAAAGAAATAAGTTGTAGGTTTATAATCATTCATAAGTTTTTTAGGTTTTAGTTTAATAATTTAGGTATAAAGCTTTGTTTAAGGCTGCTCCAAACCTTTTGGGGCAGCCTTTTTTTCGAGAGGTGCAAGGATGTAAGAACAACAAAAGTAAAAAAGAATATCAAAAAAATGCTAGAAAATTTGGAAATGTACCCAAAAAACTATACCTTTGTCTCTTGAATGTCCTATACAGCAGTAAGGGCTAGATCTAATGATACCTATACATCAAAATATTATCAACTAATGACAGAAAGATTATTGTCTCTATTGTATATCTGGTGTTTCGCTACACTTACATCATGCTTTGCTCAAAAGGAAAGCATCAGCGACTTGTATGCCCAACTTGATCGGGCTATAGAACAATCCCAGCACTATACCAAACTGAAAGAAAGTAGCATCGCTCAGTTGAAGGAATTGATTCATCAGGAGAAAAATCCGAAGTTGCTCCTCAATACTTATCGCAAGATCTATTCAGAATATAAGTCCTACCAGAGCGATTCTGCTGTGGCTTATATTCAGAAAGCCATTGTATTGGCTCAGAAGGAAGGACTGCCGGCTGAAGTTGCTGGATTGAAAAGTCAGTTAGCTTTACAGTATTCTATAGCTGGAGCTTTTGCTGAGGCTTTGGAGGTGCTCAATCATATAGATAAAAAGACATTGGATGAATCGAACCGGAAAGATTATTTCATCGCCTATTACCATGTCTATGGTGAGTTGGGCTTTTCTAATATGCAGAAAGATTCCGATTTAAGTCAGAATTTCTTTAGTCGTCAGATTGTATATCGGGATACTTTGTTTGCTATCCTTCCGCATCATAGCGAAGATTATCTCATGCGTAAAGAGGTGATGCTTACCAGTCAGAACAAATGGGATGAAGCACTGAAGGTAAATGATGAACGGTTGAAAATGTGTAAGGAGGGTAGTCATGAATATGGTATTGTTGCCTACTATCGCTTTCAGATTTACCGTTCTCTGGAAAATGAAGAAATGATGAAATATTGGCTGCTCAAATCTGCCATCTGTGATGTGAAGTGTGCCATCAATGATCAGGCTTCGCTCTGGATTCTCGCCGATATTCTGAGTCAGGAGGGAGATATTGAGCGTTCCTATAAATACATCAACTTCTCTTGGAATGCCAATAAGAGCTTTTGTACACGTATTCGCAGTTGGCAGATTTCGCCAGTGCTTGGTACCATCGATCATGATTATCAGGCAGAGCTCAAGAAGGCAAACCAGCGTCTTGTCTTTGCCTTCATCTGTGTCAGTCTTCTGGTTCTTTCTTTAGGTGTTCTGGCTTTCTATGTCAATAAGCAGAAGAAATATGTTACCATAGCGAGAAATGAACTGAAGAAAACGAATGAACAATTGGAGGAACTGAATAAGAAACTTTCTGCTATCAACGAAATGTTGAAGACTTCGAATGATAAACTGAATGAGTCAAATGGTGTGAAGGAAGAATATATAGGCCAGTTCCTGGGAGCATGTTCTCATTATATAGATAAACTGGATAAGTTGCGTCTGCATGTCAATAAAATGGTAAAGAACCGTGAATATCAGGAACTTTATTCAATGACGAGAAGCGGTGAACAGAAGGAACACGAGTTGGGAGAACTGTATGCTAATTTCGATAAGGTCTTCCTGCATCTGTTCCCGAATTTCGTTGAAGACCTCAACAGTCTTCTGAAGCCGGAAGCACAAATCCATCTTATTGATGCTACGAAGCTACCGGCAATGGTGAGGGTATTCGCCTTGATAAGACTGGGTATTGATGACAGTACGAAGATAGCAGAATTCCTACATTATGCAGTTAATACGATATATAATTATCGGGCAAAACTGCGTAATGGAGCTATTGGTGAAAGAAATGAATTTGAGAAGAATGTGAAAGAATTAGGAACGATAAAAGGAAAAGAATAATATATAAAATCAAAGAGAGTGTGTCATAAATACAGACACACCCTCTTTGTTTTTTTTATTACAACTGATAGAACTTGGTGAATGCCTTCACGCAATATTCGTGGTCGATGACGCTACCGGTTTCGCGGCAGCTGTGCATGGCGAGGATGGCATTACCCATATCTACACCCTTCAAAGGAATAGAAGAAGCGAGGATGTTACCAAGCGTACTTCCACCAGCTACATCACTGTGGTTTACAAATCGCTGGCATGGAACTCCGGCTGCATCGCAGATGCTGGCAAAGATGGCTGCTGATACAGCATCGCTTGCATACTTTTGTGCAGCATTAAACTTGATGACCGGACCGCCACCGAGCATTGGGTGATTGGTCGGGTCGAACTTCTCACTATAATTAGGATGCCAAGCGTGGGCATTATCAGCAGAAATCATGAAAGCACGCTCTACTGCCTGGTAGTAAGCCTCCTCTGTGCCGCTCTGAGCAAGGGCAATGCGCTGGAGCATATGAGAGAGGAATGGACTTCCGGCACCCTGCTTGGTCTGAGATCCCGTTTCCTCATTGTCGAAGATGGCGAGAATGCGAGTTGTTTCAAATGCCGAAGTATCAGATGATGATGTGGCATCTGCTGCAATCATTGCCTCTACACCTGCCCAGCACATAGACAGATCGTCAAGTCTTCCTGAAGAGATGAATTCCTGATGCACACCGAAGGTGCAGGCAGGAGTAGCATCAGCCAGATAGAGGTCGAAGTCAAGAATATCTTCTTTTTTGATGTTCAGTTCGCCTGTAATCACATTCATCAGGAGATTTCCCTTTTCCAGTTCATCATTGATGATACCCAGGATAGGGAGAACATCCTTCTGCTTGCTCAATTTTACTCCATCATTCACCTGGCGGTTGAAGTGGATGGCAAGATTACTGATTTGCAGCAATGGGCGCTGGATATGAAGTAGGAGCGTCTGAGGATTCATGGCGTTCTCGCCTTTTACAATCACTCTACCAGCTAAAGTCAAAGGACGGTCGAACCAGGTTGACATGATAGGACCACCATACACCTCGGTATTTAGTTTCACGATGCCACCCTCACAGAGCATCTCTGCATTTGGCTTGATGCGGAAGGTAGGAGAATCGCAGTGAGCGCAAATCATGTGGAAACCGCCATCTGCCAATGACTTCTTGCCGATTTGGAAAGCATAGATAGAGGAATCGTTCTTAGTAACAAAGAACTTGTCGCCAGCCTCTACCTTACCCAAAGGCTCCTGTGGGTTGATGCGATGGAAACCATTCTTCTCCAATTCTTCAGAGATATTCTTCACTGCCAGAAAGTTTACTGGAGAAGCGTCAAGGAAGGATAATAATCTTTTAATCATACTTTATGTCTTTATTATGTTTTCTATTTATGCAAAGATAATGCAAATGAGCGCAATGAAAACTTGTTTTCAAATTGCCGAGTGCAGCTTATCTTATGCAAAGATAGAACTTTATTCTGAGAAATACAAATTTCCGTGGAAATCTTATGGAATTATTTGCATGTTTCAATAGAAAATAGTATCTTTGCATTCATCAATGAAAGAAAACCGTTGAATAAAAGACAATAACAATCATAACACATAAAATAGAGACATGAGATATTTTATACACATCCTATTAGGAATACTCTATGCTTGTATTTCGCAAGCACAAGTATCAACCAACTATAAGTTGACTGCACGTTATATCACCACCAACAACGGACTGTCGAGCAATAGCATCACCGCCTTATTGCAAGACCCTGATGGCTATATCTGGATAGGCACCAACAACGGCTTATGTAGATACGATGGCTATTCTATCGTAAAATTCAGAAACATCAGTCCAGACAAGAAAGCCAAGACCGACCAACATATCGGCGACCTCACCAAGGATGCACACAACATGTTTGTCAAGACTTCCAATACCTCAGTGGCAACCTACAACTTTGCATCCGCTCGTTTCACCAGTTATGAATTGCCTATCAATCATCCGAAGAAAACCAAAAAGAAAGCAACTACTTACACCTTCCAAGGCAATGGATTCACCTACGAAAACACGAAAGATGATCAGTTGATTATCCACGACAAGAACGGAATAAACAAGAAGCTATACCTTTTGGCAAACGCCAAATACACAACCAATAAGAAGCATAAATACTTCGTCGTGAAAAGTGGCTCACACAATTACTATATCGCCACTTACGGCAATGGACTTTTCAGATATGATGCCAGCAATGGCAACATTTCCCACTATACGGCACAAGATATTCAGCCCATCATTCAGTCCAACTTTCTCACAACCATTCTTATTGACAAAGACGGTTGCATCTGGACAGGCTCAGAGGAAGCAGGTGTCTCTTGCATCATGCCTTCACAAGAGAATGACGCAAGATATTTATTTCCTGAACCAGCAAGCCAAGGTGACTGGAGCAACTACGTCCGTGCCATCCATGCGACCTCAGACCAAGAGGCTTATATCGGAACAACTCTAGGAAAAGTATATCAGTGCAACCTCCTTACTGGCAAGATGACACTTGTCAAGAAAGCCAACGACCAGATTTTCAACATCATAAAAGACCGTGATGGGCATCTTTGGATTGGAACGAGAGGAGACGGCATCTATATCGACAATGAGCATTATACTTCCAAAGACCCTATACATAAGATACCAGCAGATATGGTATATGACATCGTGCAAGACAAGATGGGAAGGATTTGGCTAGCTTCTTGGGAAAAAGGATTGCTAATGACGGACGGTAAGAAAAAGCCTTATCAGTTTGTTGCTTTCCTCAACAAGCACTTGGGGCAAAGTCGCATCCACGACCTAGAGATGGACTCGCATGGCATCTTGTGGATAGCAACTTGTGATGGCATATACTCAATAGATACGAAACGTAAGAACCTATCAGAAAAGGACTTCAAGCATTTTGGAACCAGCAATCATCAACTGTCTGGAGATGAAGTCATCTGCCTACAAAGTACTCCGCAAGGGAAACTATATGCTGGTATCACAGGCGAAGGATTGGTAGAATGCCATATAGATAAACAAGGCAACATTACCAAGCAAAAAGTTATCAGTGAATCACTGCGTATCAACACCAATATCGTGAACTCCATATTACAAGACCGCCTTGGCAACCTATGGATAGGTACTGAGTTGGGAATCTATCGCCTTTCAAGTGACTATTCCGATATTGAGAGGTTCGAATACTCTCCTACCCTTACCTGCAACGCATACACAGAGAACACCTCAAGCGTTACGCCATCAGGCAACTTGCTGTTTGGTACCCGCAATGGTCTTGTCATCATCACCCCCCAAGCAGTATCAAGCCAACAAGCAGCACGCCCTTGTCTGATTACAGACCTACAAGTCAATGGCAAATCCATATTGGAAAGCAATGACTTCGATTCAGAAAGTTTCAATCTGAAGAAGAACAAGATAGAATTGGAACATACCCAAAACACCCTCAACATATTCTTCTCCCGATTCAACTATACCAACTCCTATAATGTTTACCAGTATTACCTGGAAGGCATCAATGAGGACTGGCAAGAGGCAACCACCCAAAGCCATGTCAACTATTCCGACTTGGCACCTGGTAAGTATGTCTTCCATGTAAGAGGCATCATCAATGGCAAACCTCAACAAGAAACGACCTTTACCATCGTCATCAACCCTCCATTCTATGCTACATGGTGGGCAATCTGCCTATACCTTATTATAATAGGTATCATAGGCTATCGTGTCTATCGCAACAGAATGGAACGTTTCCATATCCATCAACAGATGAAGATAGAAAAGCAACTCACCGAGTTCCGTCTCAACTTCTTTACCCATGTGGCGCATGAATTTCGCACCCCACTAGCCATCATCCAAGGTGGAATGGACAGACTCGTCAACAGCAAAGGTACAGAACCACCACAGGCTGCCATCGCTTCTGCCAACAGAGGTGCCAAACGACTTCTGCGACTCATCAACCAGATATTGGAGTTCAGAAAAATCAATAACCATGCCGTCAAACTCCATGTATCCAAAGGCAATATCATCGAGTTTGCCCAGCAACTCTACAAGGATTTCTGGAACATCGCCAATCAAAAGAGCATCCAGTTGACCTTCACGCCATTCGCCAAGCAATATGAGGTAAGCTTTGACCATGAGAAGGTAGAGACCATCCTCTACAACTTGCTGAGCAATGCCGTGAAATATACCCCACAAAAGGGAGTCATCGAAATCAATCTGTCGCACGAAGAAGACAAACTCGTCTTCACCGTCTGCAACCAAGGCGATGAAATCACAGCTGAGAGAAAAGAACATCTCTTCCAGCCATTCATGCAGGGTTATACTTCGCAAGGAGGCATGGGCATCGGCCTTTACTTGGCTTACCAATTCGCCCAACTGCACAAGGGCAATTTGGCTTATAGCTATGATGAGGAACATCAGATGAACATCTTCGAGCTGTCTCTTCCTGACAACGATGAGCAATACGCCCCTGAAGACTATATGTCCGAGGCGAATATCCGCCAAGAGAAAGACAAGGAGAAAGAGCAAGAAGAAACCGCTAAGTTGAACGACATCGTAAGGGAAATGCAAGGCGAGGCACTCAATACACAGCATGTTGCCATCATAGAAGATGACCCCGACATGATGGAACAACTCAAGCATGACATCGGTGCTTACTTCCGCACCGACATCTACATGAACGGACAACAAGGCTATGCTGGAGTGTTGACCAATCCTCCTTCGCTCATCATTTGCGACGTGATGTTGCCAGACCTCAATGGCTACGACATCGTTAAACGTCTCCGTGCTACGGAAGCCCTGAAACGAGTGCCTGTCATCATGCTTACCGCCCTTGACGATGAAGACCATCAAATCAAGGGCTACAAGTGTGGTGCCGATGATTATATGACCAAGCCATACAAGGCTAGAATTCTTATGACTCGTATCATACAGCTCATCAAATGGAACTCAAACAAGAATGACTTTCCTATCGCACCAGAGAAAAAGCAAGTTATCCAAACGGATGAGGCGAAAGAGAAGATGAAGGATATCGTAATGGAAAGCAAGGCTGACAAGGTTTTCCGTGAGAACGTAGTTAACCTGATAGCCCAGAACATCAGCGAACCAGACTTTACGGTGGATAAGATAGCAGAGATGATGCACATGGGGCGCACCAAGTTCTTTGGCAAGATGAAGGAACTGACAGGCATGTCGCCCAACAAGTACCTGCAAGCTGAACGTATGCGCATCGCCGCAGAACTGTTATGCGACGGCAGATACAACGTGAGCGAAGTCTGCATGAAGGTTGGCATTCAGGATGCCTCCTACTTCTACAAGTGCTTCAAGGCGAAGTATGGTATGCCACCGAGCAAGTATGCGCAGACACAGATGGTGGTTAAGGAATAAAAGCAGAGGCTTCGGAACGAACTAGGACAAACGCCCATGATTTCGGACAAATAGCCATACTCATATCCTTATTTTATAGTAATTTTGCAGTATCTTAACAGAAGGAAGCTAATAACAAACTAAAAGATATAGAGATATGAGAAAATTGCTTTTCCTCTTGACGCTCATGATTTCATTCTCTGCGTCAGCCAAGAAGACCATCCCTGTGTTCATCACGGCTGGTCAGTCTAACACGGATGGACGAATCGGCAACGAACTGCTGCCTGATTACATCCAGCAAAACAAGTACAAGCATTGCTACTGGTGCTACAACAGTGGCGCACACAGCATGAACGGACAGTTCGAACTCTTCTGGCCTCGCATCATCAACAAGAACAAGCCTGGTCGCTGGACTTACGATGCCGTCACCTACTATTGGCTCGAACAAAGCCTGAAGGAAGACTTCTATGTCATCAAGGAATCGCTCGGCGGTACTGCCATCGACCTGAGTTGTGGTAGTAACCAGAAGATGTACTGGTGCGCCTCTCCTGCATACCTTGACTCCGTTGCCGCATCCGACAGAGGTGGAAAGAGCCTTTTGAAAGCTCTCTGCGAGAACATCGACCTTGCCATCGACAAGAGCCTTTCTAAGATGAACGGCAAATATGAATTCAAGGCGATGCTTTGGCACCAAGGCGAAAGCGACCGCCATGCCAGTCGCAAATACTACGATAACTTGAAAGCTGTCATCGCTTACGTTCGCCAGCATCTCGTAGAGAAGACAGGCGACAAGCGTTATGCACAGTTGCCAATCATCCTCGGTGGCATTTCCCACAAGAGCCGTGGTTGGTCACAGGGCGTAGAGGATGCCCAGAAGAGACTGCAAGCTGAGGACAAGAACATTCACCTCGTGGAAGTTCCTAATACGGAGATGCAAAAGGACAACATCCACTTCAATGCAGCAGGTGGTGAGATTCTTGGAAGAAAAATGTATAATAAGTTAGTAGAACTGAAGTTGGCAGGAAAGAAAGCCAAGACAATTGAAACTAGGGAATGATGAAAAAAGTATTTTATTTGAGTATTCTCCTTTGTGCATTTGCCCCTATTATTAGGGCAAATGCACAAAGCGTTCATATCGCCAAATATGCCGATAACAAGCAAGCTGCCCTCTCCTTTACTTTCGATGATGGATTGAAAGAGCAATACACCGTCTTGTTCCCGAAATTGAAAGAGCTAGGCATCAAAGGCACTTTTTGCTTGATAGGCGCATGGATGGAGCATCCACCCAAGAATCCCAACAAGCAACCGTTCACTTGGGAGCAAGCCAAGGAGATGGCTCTCGATGGACAGGAGATAACGAGCCACGGCTATAACCATAAGAATGTATCCAAGTTGACACCAGCCGAACTCCGCTTTGAGGTTCAGCACAACGACACGCTCATCTATCAGCATACAGGCGTTTTTCCTCGCACCTATTTCTACCCTGGCAACAGGAAGAGCGATGAGGCTGTGGCATATTGCAGCAAAGACCGTGTGGGCACGCGCACCTATCAGGTAAGTCTTGGCAGCAAGCGCACCCAGGAATGGTTTGAGAATTACCTGCAAGGAGTGATAGATAAAGGTGAATGGGGAGTAACGATGACCCACGGCATCCGCATAGGCTACGACAGTTTCGGCGACGAGACCCGCCTATGGAAGATGTTTGATTACGCCCTGGAGCAAGCCCGAAGCGGAAAGCTCTGGATTGCCACCTTCCATGATGTAGCAGCATACCAGCAGGAACGTGACAACACCACCCTGAAGATAAAAACCAAGAAAAACCAAGTGATTGTCACGCCAAAGATGAAACTAAACAAAACCATCTTCCAGATGCCGCTCACTCTGGTTTTGGATTTCCAACCCGTCAAGGCGATGCAGGACGGAAAGGAGATTCCCGTCAAACATGATAAAGGAAAATATCTGATTCAGATAGAACCATCAAAAGGAAAGGTGATCATCAGCCGATGATCACCTTTCCTTTTTTATTTTCTTTATTTCTTCTTCACTATCAGCTTAGCCCCCTTCTGCAAATCGGCCTTCAGATTCGTGATGCTTTCGTTCTTCACATCCACCAGCATCGGTCTATGGCAGCATTGATGGCATGGTGGTCTAGCGTCTTGCCATCGCCTTTGGCTCCATAGTCTCTCACATTGTAATCTGCCGATGAGGCGTGGGCCATCAGGCTCACCATCATCAGGAACATCATGATCATATTCTTCATTGTATATTATTTTTTATTGATTTATTGATTCCGATACACTATTCTAATACCTTGCACCGCCAGTCCTGGATCGAGCAGAGCCAATCGAAGCAGCACCTTACCATCTTCACTGGCATGATAGATACTTGCCGTAGAACAAGTGTAGCCATGAAGCACATTCTGGCTCCACACCTGACTCCCCACCTCGGCATCCACCTGTCTGGTTTCCGACTTGCTTCCTGCAATGGAGATGGCATACCGAAGCGAGTAATTCTTGTTGAGAGCGAAAGATGGAACACACATTACGTTAATCCAGTTATCTCCTTTCTTCACGGGCACCTCATATTCCACGTATGGAGTATCTTCCATCATATCATATACAACCACCGCTTCTCCCGTAACTCCCAAGCCTTTGACATCTTCCACTGACGGAGTCTTCGCCACATATTGGAAAGCCTTCACCACGCAACTTTCCACCTTTGCTCTCTCTGCTTATTACAAGCAGCATTTACAACTATAACAACTTACTATGTCCTTAGAAATAGAACAATCCCTGTATCTTATGGCTCAACCATAAAATACAGGGATTACAATTATCAATGCACCTCATCCATGTGCAACAAATTCCAACCATCAAACTGCATGATAATCTTATGCAGCGTAGTGCCTTGACGCAAAGCCTCAACCCTTGGAGCAACGGCATATTGCTTGATTTGTACCTCTGCTTGCTGCCATTGCTTTTTGATGTTAGCCTGATATGTCTCTTCGCTCATACCCTTTTCTCTCTTCGGAACAAGTTTGAGCTCCAGAATATAGCTATGCTTGGTTGCATAGTGCGTAAGGTCTGGCAAGAGGAAGAAATCGCAATAACCATGATTCAACTCCAATTCAGGCGCCGTATAATAATAGGCATTCAGATTGAGATATGCCATGAAAAAGCCCTGCAAGTTTCGCTCTCCCGCTATGCTATCACGAACAGATGACACTTGCGCATAGGCATCCGCCATATATTGCAAAGCATCATGCCACTTGCCGTCATAAGCCATATCATAATAATAGTCTGTCAGTTTGTTGTTGCTAATGTATGCCTTGGCATCTATCAACTCCAACAAGTACTCATAATATTGCTTGCGTACATTGTTGTTCGGAATACCAAGTATGACTTTGGCACCTCTTGTACCTTTGATCGTCAGCATTCCATAATAGAACAATAAACTAGGGAACACTTCTGGGTCTGTTATCTCATGCGCAGGGAAGGTATCAAACAGCGAAGCGACTATTTCTCCTGTTTCGGCTATTGTACGTATCACGCCCTTACGGTCGCCATCGAGCTTGTCAAGCTGCAAGAGTTTCTTCATCTTGTTGTAGTCGGTCTTGGTATTTGGATCAAGCATATCCTCGGGTCCTTCACCACGACTGAGATAATTGCGAAGATAATAGAATACCATGTCGCAATTAAATACTTTACTCTGCGTACGCAAAGCATCCTTGGAGAAACAGTAATTATCATACCAAGGCTTCATCTCATTGACGATGGCATCTATATCTCTATCTGCAGGTATCTCACCTTTATTCTTGTAATAGTTGAATAGTTCATGCACATCTTCGGTTGAGAAGCCCAACATCTGATTGAACTCAGGCTTGGTAGAGATATGCCAACCGATATTGAAGCCACTCGTCACATCATCGAGCGTCACAGGACTCACTCCCGTGATAAAGATACGTTCGAAAGTTCCCTTAAACTTCTTGAAAATGTCACGATAGAATCCCTCGGCATGGGTCATTGCCCAATACACCTTCTCGCCTTGCTCATTGAGCACGGTATTGGTGAAATTGTCATATTCATCGATGATGAGATAAAGAGGATATCTCTTTGCCCTTGCCTCACTCTGAATAAGAGCCAACTTACCCGTAGCATCTTCTGTAGCGTAAACGTCCTGACGCAACTTTTCTGAATAGAACCCATGATAATCTCTTACAAAGGCATCCAATTCCACTCCCATATAGAAATTGAACTTTCTTTCCAATTCATCTATGTCACCTCCCACCTGGGAGAAGTCAAGGTGTAGAATCTGATACCTAGCTTGCAAGGAGGTAGGATGCTTACCTATCCACAAATCACCAAACCATTCCTGGAACTTATCTTTGGACAAGCAATCATAATAAGCATGAAGCATACTCAGGAATACGCTCTTACCAAAACGGCGAGGGCGAATGAAGAAGAGGTTGCGAGCCTGCTTCTCCAATTCTGGTATATACATTGTCTTATCGACATAATATATATTTTGCTCTACAATGGTGACGAAGTCCTGTACACCGTATGGCAATTCTTTCACATTCTGCTCCATATCATACTTTTTTGATTTCTGATGCAAAGCTACAACTTTTATTTGAATTATCCAAAATATTATGAGGAAAACATACGAAAATGACTTCAAGATGGTCATACTTCCTAAAGCCTTTAATTACCTTTGTTTTTCTTACAATAGCCTATTCACTATATAAACTACGTCCAATTAACTCAAAAGTTTTGTTATCACCTATATGTTTTATCTTTTTTTTATCTATAATATATACAGACGGAATAGGTATATACCAATTATCTCTTATTCCACAACGTACACGACAGACACCGAGAATGGCACCTACAAGCAATACGCCAACCGTGTGAATGCCGACATGT
>USJD01000089.1 GCA_900554835.1 uncultured Prevotella sp.
GTCTGTCTGTCTGTCTGTCTGTCTGTCTGTCTGTCTGTCTGTCTGTCTGTCAAAATTGTACGCTACACGTATTTATATGTCCAATACATAATTTTATTCCCCAAGAATTTTCTGCGCTAGTTTCAAAGCAGATTTTATCGTATCCTGCATGTCATAATATTTATATTCACCGAGACGACCTCCAAAGAATACATTCATTAATCCTTCCGCACGTTTCTTATATTGAGCATATTTCTGCTGATTCTTTTCATCATTAATCGGATAATAGGGTTCTTCTCCCATATGCCATTCTGAAGGATATTCATAAGTGATAACAGTCTTCGCCTGCGTTCCAAAGACAAAATGCTTATGCTCAATAATACGAGTATAAGGTGTCTCTCGATCAGTGAAGTTCATCACAGCTACGCCCTGATAATTTGGTGTATCCAATACTTTTGTTTCAAAGCGAAGACTCCTATATTCCAAAGGTCCAAAACAATAGTCAAAATAGGCATCAATTGCCCCGGTATAGATTACAACATCTGCCTGTTTATCATATTCGCTTTTCATTGAATTGTAATCTGAACCCAGCTCCACATCTGCACCACTAATCATTTTTTCAATAATGCGGGTATATCCTTCCTCCGGAATACCCTGATACCGATTATTGAAATAATTATTATCATAGGTATACCGAACAGGAAGGCGACGAAGAATGCTGGCAGGCAACTCCTTGCATTCACGTCCCCACTGCTTTTCTGTATACCCTTTAATCAATTTTTCATACACATCACGTCCAACGAGATGAATCGCCTGTTCTTCAAGGTTCTTTGGCTGCCCATTAATTTCTCCCTGCTGCTGTTCAATAATCTTCCGTGCCTCACGAGGATAAACAACTCCCCACATTTTGCTGAATGTATTCATATTAAATGGTAAATTATAGAGCTCACCTTTGTAATTTGCCACCGGGCTGTTAACGAAATTATTAAATTCAGAGAATTGAGTCATGAAGTTCCAAACCATTTTATCGGAAGTTCTAAATATATGTGCGCCATAGCGATGTACTGTAATTCCTTCAATTTCTTCTGTATAGACGTTGCCTCCAACATGATCACTCTTTTCTACAATAAGGCACTTTTTCCCTTTTTTTATAGCCTTATAAGCAAAAACAGCGCCAAAAAGTCCACTGCCGACAATTAAGAAATCATACTTTCTCATAATCTTACTTCACCTAAAACCTTTCTTTTATTTTCGTAATAAATATCGTAATCATTTGATCTTTAATAATAAAAAGGATACCACCATAAACTGCACTTCCTATTATAACAAGCAGCAGACTATGCAGGATAGAAGACGTCAGATATTGACTAAGTATACCGGTTATCAGCAGCATGATAAATCCACTCAGGAAGTAATTTTTACCCTGAGAAAAAATATCAAGCACGTTAAAGAAATCTCTTACCAGATAAAATTGTACAAAAGTAACCAGCCATTCAGTCAAAACTGTGGCAAGTGCGACGCCAGTAGAGTAAAAGCGAGGGATAAGGTATAGATTGATGATAAAATTAAAAATTGCTCCTGCTATAACAGATAACGTCAATTGATTTTGACGATTCATTGGCACCATAAATTGTATGCCGGTCACATTACTCAATCCCACGGCAATCAGCATACTGCTGATTATAGCCAGCACGTCTGCCACCGGTTCATAGCCAGGTCCAAAAAACCAGGGTACAAAATTTGACGATACAGCAACAAGGCCAAAACACATAGGAATCGTTAAGAAAAAGGAGAAACGATATGATCCCATCATGAATTTTCGAGCAGTCTTCATTTCCCCTTTAGCAACAGTAGCTGCCATCCGCGGCAGCATAACCGTTCCCAATGATGTTGCTATTGTCAGAAGGAGTTTGATAATTTTATCTGCCTGTTCATAATATCCATTTTCTGTATAACTATCCGAAAAAGAACCAAGCATTGTTTTATCCAGAACAACATAAACCTGGATAGCCACTTGCGGCAGAAATAACTGCAGGATAGGCTTCCAATTTCTAAGAGGATGAATCTCATGAATAGAAACCCTATGTACGTAATCTTTTAAAAACAGGCAGATTAATATCCCGGAAATCACATTCATTCCACCCATGATGAAAGTATACAGAATAAGATCATCCGGAGAGTTGATAAACAAAAACAAGAATGCAATGTTCGCCAATCTTACAATAAAATTTCGAACTACAATTTTACCAAATTCTTCTAATCCCTGAAAGAACCAGGATACATCAAACAAAACAGCCACAATATTAAAAGCCTGTACCCAATAAATCTGTGAGCTTACCTGCCATGCTATTCCAAGAATATAGTAACAGATCAGACTAACTAGTACGGTAAGCAACTGAAAACTAATAACCTCAAAAAAGATCCGGCTGTGAGCCACTCTGTCATCCTGATGGTAAGCAATTTCTCTTTGCGCAAAGTTGGTAATTCCAAATTGAGCCAGCAATACAAAATAAGCCACAATGGAGTAACTAAAGCTGTATTCCCCAATTCCATCTACACCAAGCACACGTGAAATATAAGGGGTAGTAATAAGTGGGGTCACTAGCGTTAATATTTGATAACTCAGGTTATAAAGATAATTTTTAGAAAGACTTTTCATTCCCAAGCTCCTTGTCCGATAAGGCAATATAAACTAAGGAAAGTAAAATCCAAACAGCATAAATCAAAATCAAAGAACCATTACACCCAGCAACCAAAGAACTTATTGTAGCTAAAATCAAGCTGAATAATCTAACTTGAATAACAGTATCACTACATTTGCGGATACGACACAACAATACAGTACATCCATAAATAAAAGGAAATAATAAGCAAAGCAAGCCTAGAATTCCTTTCGTTGCAAATACTGTAGCATATTCATTCATAGCATCAAAATTATGTTTTAATGGACCCATTTCCCAATATGCATCAATCCACTGCTGAACTTCGTTGCTCTGTAGATCGAAGTCATCAAAATGTTCTACTACATAAGCGCCATTCAGCATTTCCCCTACCCCAAGCACAGGGTGCTCTAACCCTATTTTTACATTGGATTTGAGCAATGCATATCTTGCTTGATTACTGCGTTTATTGGATGAGGCGAGGGATCCTACATTATCCTCCATATATTCAACAGCCACTTGATGTATGGTCGGTTCTGCTCCATTGAAATTGACATTCGAAAATAGGCTAGTAGATGCAATAGATATAACAAAAGCACCCACTACCACACATAGAATCATAATAAATCTTTTAATATAGCCTTTCCCAAATAGAAAGAGCAGCAATATCACTGACAATGCTAAAATTCCGAGCAGCATAGATACTGCTGTTCGCGCCCTCGTAAGAAATACCATATAGCTAACCGAAAAGACAAGAAATATATAATATTTCCATTGCTTAGATTTATTAAGAATAGGTATAAATAGAAAAGGCAAAGCAAATGCAATATAATTACCTACTCTTGACGGTTCACTAAAAACAGATCTGAACTGATTTTCCCAAAGAAGTGGTGGCCACCAATCATGAACCTTACCAATATCATGAATTAAAGGATTAGCCTGCTTTAAACTGAAAGCCGCCGTAAGCGATCCATGCTGGTAAAATACATCTACCAAACCATAAGCAATAAATACAGCCAGTCCTGCCAATAATCCCTTGAAAAAGACACTCCATGCCCTTCTGAAGTCATTCTTATACCAAAGATAAATCATATAAGAAACGCCGAATTGATAAAGCAGCTCAAAAAAAGCAGATTTAATGGATCGCACAAAAATCCAGATAGAAAACAACTGCTCATATGAAATAGAAATTTGGTGCTTATGCAAAAGATTCAAGCCCCATGGCAGTTTCTCAATTTGAGGCTCCGGCGCATTCAAAACTAAATCCCAATAGGGATAAATATACAATCCATGAATTGCAGAAACCTCGTAGATTAGAAAAGTAATACAAAAGAAAAAAGCAGCGTAACGGTTCCAGAGATGAATGTAACCTTTATAGATCATAAAAGCAGTGAATAAAAAACCTGCCATAATAGGATAATCCCCAAGCATGTTAGAGTAGTGTCCACCTAATCCCCAAAGATTATTCCATATTGCTTTAGGTCCATAATCAAATATTATGCAAAAAACTATCAGAAAGAACAAGGTGTCTCTTATTCTTTTACTACTACTAGCCAGATTCATCGTAATTCCTCATCATTTTAATATACATAATTACGCAAAATATTGAAAATACTTTCTCAGCACAGCATCACTAGTCAGCTTCCCCTGTAAATAATCACTCCTAATTAGGGAAGCAATCTTAGCCTTCCATTCCTTATTTTCTGCAATACGCATGAGTAATTTCGAATCGCATTGATTCAGCCATTCAAGCCGAAATTCTTTCCAGCTATCTTCATTATTCATATCAAGCAGCCAGAGAGCTGACTGCATCTTATAGTCCTTGCAGATTTTAATTACCCAGTCTTTATCCTCAGTTTTTCCCATAAGTGCAATAGAAACAAGGCTAAGTATACATCTCACCAGCCTCTGATCATGAGAATCTGCAATCTTTCTCTCATGATGTTTCGAATAAGAAGGTTCTTGTTCCGTAAAAAATTTAACTATTTCTTCTTTCCTCACCTGACTCATAGAAATAGCACCAGCCTGAACGCCAACCAGGTATGTCCTATAATCTTCTACAGAATTCCCCGAAATCCAGTTTTCTAGCCACTTGCTAATCATCTTCTTGGTATTTTCGGAACAATGTGGATAAATATAGATGAAAAAACTTGCATTTCCATAATCGCCTTTCTGTAAAAGATCTCGTATTTTACTGCTTCTATCATGAGAAATCTGCGCCTCATTTAAAGTCCAAAGTGAAGTACTCATAGTATCTGTCAGCTCATTTACCAGCGTATTATCATTGATTGATGGCAGAATGTCCAGAATTTTATCTACCAGTTGTAACAAACCATTGGCTGCTGCAGAGTCTTTTTTTATGATACTCTGTTTTCCGACTCGCTCAATAATCCGGATGATTGCATTATAATTTTGCCTGAACCCCACTATTAAATTCATTGACAGCAGTCGCTTGACCATGGATAATGCAGAAGCAATCAATTCATCTTCAAGTTTGATATAACTCATAATGGCGAATAGCGACGATAGATATTGATTGTGATTCCTTAAACTGCTCGAGGTGCCAGATAAATTTTCAGAAACCAATGATAGATATTCCCTCCCATTGGCAGAAACTTTTCCCTCCTTACGTCCTTCAAACAGGAGCCTAATCTCATTGGCAGACAAATACCGGATTGCCAAAAAGAGATCAAATACCTGGATTTCATCTTCATGGATATTTTGTGTAGGCAAGGCAGCCGGATTGGTTGTAATATCTTGTGTTTTATCCTCTGCCAAAGCAGAAGTAATTAAAGCAGATGCCGCCTTGGCAAAGACAATTTTAATTTCTTTAAATCTATCGATGAATAAATGATTTTCATGCAGATAATAATAGAAATTTTTTACCTGCGCTCGTAACTTCTTGTACGCCGGAGTTCCTCCATAAACTATATAATTTGATTTTGCCTCATCCTCTACCTTCTGTGACTCCTTAACAATAATTTGTAACATGCCATAAGCCAAATTGAATGAGTATAGATTCTTTAAAAATCCATTTTTTTCTTGATTCTCTGCATGACCATCGGTTAAATCCGGTATTTGCATAAAGATCTTATCTAAGTCAAGGCTTCTCCATTCTTCCTCAATTTTTTTAGTTACCTCATTTTTATCAAATCTATAATTAACAAACCGTCCTAAATATCGTTGATTACATTTGGCTATAAAATATCCGGCATAATCTGACTGACGATAATATAAATAGGCTGCCTGCTTGTCATGAAAATATGCGTTCACATAATCTTTCAACAAATAATATAAATGAGCCTGATGCAAATATGCATCAGCATCACCAATTGGAAGCAATTGTTCATGACGATTTTTAAGTTCTTCCAGTTTTTGGAAATCAAAAAACTCCATAGCTAAAAGCACTTCATCCTGCTTTATATTCAAGCCGCTGGTCGGGATTATAATCGATTTATTTCCAAGTAAAACGGATAAACCACATAAACCGCCTTTTTTCATGATATCTAAGAGAATCCTTATTTTCTTTTCTTCATCTTCTTTAAAATATAGGCAATCTTTCCAGCTTGGCTTACCATCACCATCTTTAAGGCTAACCACACGTTTAACATTATCTAATTGCTTATACCATTCCTGCGACTCTATATCTTCTCTTCCGGGGTAATCTCCTGCAGACTTATGCGCTACATAACATAGCTTAAGGAAGAGAATACTTGATTTATCCCACTCGCTCGGTACAAATAATCTTCTGCTGCGGAGTCCCTGGCCGTAAGATAAAATGAAATTAAAGGAAAAATCATGACTATTAATGAACCTTACCGAATAGTATTTTTCTAAAATTGAAATGATATGGTTTGTATAGGGCACTTGCATATAGCGGTATATACCGATTGTCCCCCAAAGTTCGTCCAAAATCGCCTTCCACTGGTCTCCCCGCAATAACCAGTCTAAAACACGATTAAGTCTTTTCGTCTTAGAAATCTCTTCCCCATCCTTTTGAAATAACCCTGCATAAAGAGTATTAATACCAAAGTTTTTATAATAAGTCTCTTCGTACTTATCATACTCACCGACAGATATCATATAAGCATGTCTAAAATCCCCCTGAAGTACATTCTTAAGCCATGAAAAAATCTGCTTCAAATCAGGGTCACTAAAACTATATCCAACAAATAAAATGGTTTTAGTACCTGCCAATGAAGTAATATAATTTTTTATAAGGCGGAAGTTCTGTCCATAATTCAGATAATCATCCTCTTTTAGGACAAAATTATCATGCTCAAAATCTCCATGCATTTTAATGAGCTCTTTCCCCCGCTTATAGGGAAGATCGCTGTCTTTGCTGACAATATGCAGGACTTCGCCGGATTCTTCAGCCGCCTGCTCCAAAAGATGATCATAATTTGTTGTAATCATCACATCTGCATTAAAATCGATAATCTTTTTATGCACAGGCATTGTTTGTAAATGAATGCCGTATTTGAAAATTTGATGTACTAGTTGTGTATAATCATTCTTACCTCTAGCATTGAAATAATATTGAGGGATTTTCAGACTGTCTATTTCATTAGGCGAAATATTCAGTTTATCTGCAATCTGAGAAACAGCCTTACTCCATGACGGCATGCCGGAATCCAATGACACCCCTGCACCAACAAAAATAACAAGATTATGATCTGCCATGGCGGTACGTATCAGCCGCCTTGATTCTTCATAAAAATTCTTCGTGAAAGGCTCTAAATGATCCAGCGATATAACCTTCTTATCCATGTTGTAGTGTCCTTTCTATTCAATAGAGACAAGCCTTATTACATTTCTGGAGCAGGCTTAAGAAGATGCTTGATTGCTTGTAAGACTTTAAAAAAACATGTTTTACGAAGAAATCTTATTTGGGGAACACGCTTCGTTGGATTCATTGAAATATACCAATTAATTCGAGACAAATGCATTTCATTAATTATGTCAGGGTATCTTCTCTTAGTATCCCACACAAACTCAGCAAAGAATCTGTCTTTATACGGTTTTTGTATAACTATAGTATAGCAATTGAACAGCATCGTATAACGGGAATCAATTATAGAAAACAAGTATTTCCGACGTACCATACTAGGAATATTTGAAATTACTTCACTATACAACCGTATCAAATTTGATTCAATTTTTATTAAATCCTCAATATGTTTATACATTCCTTCACTGCTCACGCTCTGCCCTGCATTGCCAAGACGATACTGGTAAACACAAGCATCGACAAATACAATTGTTCTCGCTGCTAATCCGATATAAAAATACATATCAGTATCTGCATAATAGCAATTTTCTTGAATTTTCATACCCACATCACGTAAACGTTGCGTTTTTACTGTTGAATTAGACATAACGAAAAGATTGCTCCATGATGCACTTTGGTCAAAAAGCTCATCGAATTGATAGACTTCTCCCACCGTATTATTTCTTCTCATAGAAATCAGTTCACTGTGATCAGGATATACTTCTCTATAATCATCAACCACAACATCTACATCTACTTTTTTCAAGAAGCAACATAACCTATCCATTTCAACCGCATCTACCCAATCATCTCCATCAACTGCTCTGTAATAATCCCCTGTAGCTAATTTAAGCGATTTATTCAAAGTCGACCCATGCCCACCATTTTCCTTATTTATTAGATAAATAATCCCAGGGTACCTCTCCTCATAGCAGGATACTATCTCTGCTGTATGATCCGTGGAGCCATCATTGATCACCAGAATCTCCAAATCCTTCAAATGCCGGCATGGAAGAAATGAATCCAAGCACTCCTCGATCGTTTTTTCTACATTGTACGCTGCAATGGATATAGTTAATAATTTACTCATTTGTATTCTCCTCAAATATTTTATCGGTAGCTTCTTCACTGATAATAGGTATATTTAGATTGACTGATCGTCTTGAAACGGGCATGAAATGCAGAAAAGGATTTTGATTGACATCATCCAAAATGCATGCATAATTATAAACCGTTATCCCCAGTTGCGTAAAAGAATAACGTTGCTTTCCATCTGATTTCTCATCATCTGCATCAATTTCACTGTGCCACATGAGCCCCGCAGCAGAAAGAGCTTCTACTTCAACGCATTCATCAATATAATCTGTTGTGATTTGCTCCATCAAAAATTCCAGATCTTCCGGTATCAACCGAACGATAGCCATAACCACCCGGAAAAAGTCGCTTCGATTCTTCTCCGGTTGTTCTATACCTGAACGTTCATTGGAAATCAATATACGTGTAGCATTCGATATGTAGTGAACTTGCTTATATGTCACCACCGCTTGGATGCAGTCAAACAACCGAAAAAGATTCTCCTTCTTCTCCGTATCATCCTTACCTATTTTATCCACCAGCTCATGCATGCCATTTTCATCGAGGTTTGCGTCTTCAAAGAAGCGAAGTAATTTATCGCAAAATCGGAAATCGCTATAAATCTTCACTTCCTGTATAATACGCCTACCAAATTCAATGGGAGAGGCAACTTTCCCCGCCAAAAAATCTAATACAAAATCGCTCAGTTGAGTATAAACATTCTTGGCCTCAATTCTTTTTCGTTCATCTTGTAAGGTTTCTTCATTCATAGTCTTTCGCCTGATTTCTTAATATACAAGGGAAACAATCATTTTAAAGTGCTAAACACGAATGGGGCTTAACATTAAGTCACCCATTTGATCCTTCTCGGTTCTTTTCCTGATAAAAGAAACCCCCGCTTTTTTATAAGCTTTCCATTCCTTCTCCAGCTTATCAGCTCCCAGGACTTCGTAGGCAAAAAGCCAATTCCTATCAAACTCTGTAGCATCTTTTTCATATGTTTCTGCATGATTTTTAAGTTTTCTGATCTCGTCTGTATCGTGACTGGCATCAAAGTACATAAAAGCAAGAATTTTACAAATGCAAGAATTGGTAGAAATGATATCATCAGCACTAGCTTTATTAAGTTTGAACACATATTTCCAAGCAAAGTATAGCGCAAAGTAAATCATTTCATATTGACTTTGATGTAATCCATTTTCAAACAAAAAATCCGAAAACTTCTGAATCTGGTCCACTGATACCCGATATACACTAAACACATAATCTTCTAAATAATGAACAAGGTAAGGATAAATACAAGCCATGTGCATAATAATTTTAACGCAATAATCCCTGGCTGGTTCTGTCATTTTCTTTTGGGCTAAGACTTTTAATGCATAATTCAATGGGGCCGCATTATTATTTGTTTTCTCCATCAGATCAATAGCTTCTGATAAATAGCCTGCCACATCACGATAACCCATTTGTTCTTTGCCACAATAAATTTCTTGTGTAGCTCTCAGCTTTTGTACCCAGTTATGGTTCATGGCAAAAGGCAGTCTTTGAATCAAGGTTTTTTTATCGTTTAGAATCAAATCATAAACTTCCATTTCTCGTCTAAGGTCAGCAATAAATCTCTCTGCCGCTTCAAACGATGATACATAGCAAGTAAAATCATCGATTGCTCTAATATATCGCCACCCCATCCCCCACAAACGCTTATCAACTTGCGTAAGTATAATTTCAGAAATCAAATTTGAGGCATGAGGACCAATCAGCAAACCATGCGTCTCACCATTTTTACAGCAGCAGCAAGCCTTATCGATTTGATTAAACCACATTTTTTTATCTCGATTCTCTTTGCTGTTTTCTTTTCCAACAAGCGCCCAAGGTATAGAATGCGTATAAATACTAGGAAAACAAGTGGAAATATCTGCCTTCACTACATACCGATTTCCTAAAAGAAGATCTGTTTCCGGATTACCATCTGTTTTCCAATTTTTATATTGCATAGAGAATAGAGCTTTGGTATCTTTCGATTTTCTTAGGTGAATCCGACTGACCATATAGTTCTGTGCAGATACTGCGTCAAGCATACTTTGCTTTATATAATCCCAATTATCGGATAACACCCGGCACAAATTGTAATAAGCAGCTGGTGCCGGAATTCCCAGTCTTCTTGGGACGGTAGTATTTCTCTGACTATCAAAAACAATATAGTTATGCCATGTCCTTCGCTCCAAATTTTGCCCTTTCCTTCTTTCATAAAATTGATATAGTGGCACTGATGTAAAGCAAGGAGGAAGTTTATCTGCAAACATGCCATATCCCAGTAATCCCTCAAAAAGATCATGCGCCGATATTTGCTTCAAAAAATCTGCATAGCTCTTCACCATACGCATAGCTCCTCACAATCCTAGCCAAAAAGCAATTCTGTTTAAAGGCTCAAAAATTCACGACCATGTGGCTCACTTTTTCATTGACATTCACAGCGGGTTCTCAGATCCTAAGAGCTAGACTACACAAGTGAAATCAACTATTGATTTCATCAGTGTATGCCTATAGGAAACTCCTAAAACCCCAAGCGCAGAGAGTATATAAGATTTCTCTTAAATATACATAAGCCCTCAAGGTCTAAAAACAATCCGTAAAAGAGATTGATTGATGACTGCTACGCTCTCTGCAAACGATGAACGGATACCGTTGTTACAATCAAAGACAATCCGCACCGCATACCCTCTTTGCATCAACCGATTGGCATACTCCAAAACCACCTTTACGCCGCCCATAATAACACGTGGAATATCAGGCAGCACAAACGTTATCTTATTTACATCACTATCACGATGTTCTTCCTCGAAGAAGGAATGCAGAGCGTGGCTTGTACACTCATTATCCAGTACCTCTCTACACTGCAGATTGCTCGCTGTACCATTTACCCCCTCTCAGTTTTTGGCATTACTGTATATACTTTTTCTTTCATCAGTATGCTCCTTCCTACATTTCTTCTTTACGGACAGAATTTTTTCATAAGCTTTAATAGTCTGTTCCGCAGCTTTCATCCAGTTAAAATGTTCTATAACCTGTTCCTTTAGATGCTGATTTGTCTCTGTATGAAATGCGTCCATAATAGCATTTCTGATAGAAGATAAATCTTCCGGATCACATACAAAAGCATCAAGCCCGAAATATTCCCAAGTGGGAGCTTGGAACGATGTCACAATATTCGTATCATATAATGCGGCCTCCAGCGAAACCAATCCTGGAGACTCACGAAGACTTGCCAGCACATGCACCTTAGCCTTTTGATAAAATGCCCACAGATAATCATGGTCAATTTGCGATACAAAAAAGACATTTCCTCTCTCTCTTGCAAGTTGTTTACAGTACTGTCCATAGGGCTTTTCTATACCTCGTCCAATAAATACCAATGGGATTTCTCGATGATTTATCATAGACTTGATGATCTTAGCTTGCCCTTTGATCGCTTCGATTCGCCCTACACACAAAACATAATTCTCGGGCAGATGATCCAGCTCTTTTTGATACTTTTCTGGAAGCACAGGGCGTGCCGCTTCACTATCAATTGCATTCACAACGATACTGCTTTTCCCCCGCAGAGCAGGCATCTTAAAGTCTTGTGCCAAGATTTCCAACTCTGCCACTGAGTTTGGAAGGATCCATCTGACAGACTTTAGAATTTGACGTCCTTTCTTTTGTTTCCTCAATCTGAATAGGAGCTTATCGAAATAATAGATTTTGTGACGATTATTAATCCAAAACAATGCAGACAACATCTTTAAGCACAACTGATATTTCCAACTTCGAAAGCTTCTGTAATCGTCATCCATGTCCATATACTGAAAATCCCACCAAATTGTCGAAAGCACAACTGGTTTTCCTTGTCGATTAGCATTGTCTACCTGTGATTTTGTAACGTCAAATGTTTGCAAATTGAAAACATGAACAATATCATATTTCGAAACGTCAGGCCTTTCAGACAGATCCAAATCTACTGAATAGCCCATTCTTTCAATAGCTTCCTTAGTTTTTAAAATTTGCGTACTGTCCCCACCAAATTCCGTCAATAGGTTTGGTCGGCTTTGAAAAAGAATTCTCATTGGTACCTCTCAAAATTTACGATGTAAATGCCAATATAAAGCTAAGCTATTCTGAATCCTAATAGCCATGAAAAGTGAGCCACCTTGGGTTGGCATCCCGCATAATTAGATTAGACGTAATTCACGGAAAGGAGATACATCAAAGCGAGAATCACTAGTATGAACTATGATTGTATCCTGCAGGAGTGTCGGCTTGAGAACAAAAGCCAGCGAGAAATCTCTAAGAATCCTTTTTCAGTGATCCCGTTACACCTTTTGAACTATAAGCGATCAGACCAGACCAGCAACTTTCGCCTAAAATTCCACCATCATCGTCATAAATTTCCTTACCAGCTTTTAGAATCCACACCAGATGCAATTTCTTCTCTTTTTGAAATTTATCCAGCAAATTCTTTCTAACAACCAAGCACGACTCCCTTGAAGTCGAAAACTTGAGATTATATGCTGCTAATTTTCCCTCTTCATCAAGAAAAATGCCATCTGCATCTCCTTGTCTCAGTTTAAACATTTTCATAATCTCTGCGCAAGGGACTCTTCTTCTCACGATCTCATCCTTGCTACCATCATATTCATTCTCCCACAGGAGCTCGGAGTCTGCACATAGTATTCACCCAGTCTCACCGCCCCAGAATCTATTCCTATACTTATCCTATCTGATTCATTATAGACCTTGCAACTAGGCGCCCAAGAATACTCTCTATTGAAAACATCAGTCATTGGCCGGAAACATGTGAGGGACGGATCAATGCTTTTAAAATTGTTTTCCAAAGCTTTTTTTAGCACCGACTTCTGAGTAGAGGTTACGAAATATGCGTAAGCCCAAACCCAGATATACTTACCCGCCTTATCTATTGACCCGCTGCTCATAAAGGAGGTAAAAGCCACCCCGGTATTGAAGTGGTAAACTAAAATTGGACACAGAGGGGGTA
>USJD01000090.1 GCA_900554835.1 uncultured Prevotella sp.
CTCCTCTACTCGCTTGTCAACACGTACACCTACAGACTTATCAACCACCTTGAAGATAATGTAGGTAACTATGATGCTATAAATGATGCTTACCACGGTGGCAACGACCTGAACCCAAAGCTGATGCCAATCGCCATAAAGGGCTCCCTGAACACCATCTGCTCCAGTTACATACTGTGTGGCAAAAACACCAGTGAGGATAGATCCTAAAATACCACCCATACCATGAACACCAAAAGCATCAAGCGCATCATCATACTTGAACTTCTCCTTTACTACTGCTACCATGAAGAAGCAGACTACAGTAGAAATAATACCGATGCAGAATGCTCCTAAAATATCTGTACTACCTGCGGCTGGGGTGATGGCTACCAATCCAGCAACAGCACCAGTACAAGCTCCAACAGTAGTAGGTTTCTTGTTGACAAACCAGTCGATGATCATCCAGGTGGTGGCTGCAGCTGCGGTGGCGATATGGGTTACGAGGAAGGCATTTGCAGCCAAACCATCGGCAGCCAGACCGCTACCTGCGTTGAATCCGAACCATCCCAACCAGAGGAATGACATACCCATGAACACGAAGGTGATGTTGTGAGGAGTGATAGGATGACCAGCACGGTAATCATCACGCTTGCCCACACAGAGTGCCATGACCAGGGCTGCTACACCAGCATTGATATGAACCACAGTACCACCAGCAAAGTCGATGGCTCCCATCTCCTGCAGGAAACCGCCTCCCCACACCCAGTGGGCCATTGGAAGATAGGCGATGATGACCCAGAGAATGGTGAAAAGTACATAACCGCTAAACTTGACACGCTCGGCAAAAGCACCGAGGATAAGGGCTGGAGTAATCAGGGCGAACATACACTGGAACATGGCAAAGGTGAGTTCTGGAATACCTGTTGGCATAATAGAATCCAGACCGATGCCATGAAGGAAACATTTATCAAAGCCTCCGATGACACAAGAGAGAGGATTGCCCGAATCTGCATATTCTGTAGAGAAAGCCCAGGAATATCCGAAAGCAACCCATATCAAACTGACTACTGCCACGATAAAAACCGTCTGCATCAGAATACTCAATATATTTTTCTGGCGCACCAGACCGCCATAAAAAAGTGCAATACCTGGGATTGACATCAAAAGCACCAAGATGGTGGCCATAATCATCCACGCTGTGTTACCTGTATCGAGTGTTGTCAAAAATAAACTGCTCATATTTATATCTTATAGTTAAATTAGAATACCAAATAATATTTATTAAAGATAAGTAAGAATGCTAAATTCAACATTCAACACTTAACATTCAACATTTTAAATTATTTTTCTTTCTCTGCATTATACAATGCAATATCGCCTCGCTCTCCAGTTCTAATTCGAACCGTATCCATTACCGGAATCACGAAGATACGACCATCTCCTACTTCACCGGTCTGTGCGGCACCCTGAATGGCTGCAATAGTTGGCTCCACGTTCTTATCACGAACCACAATATTCAGAAGCACTCGTTCGATGCTGCTGGTATCGTACATCACACCACGATAAATACGAGCCTGGCGCATCTTACCTTCACCTCTTACATTGTAATAAGAGAACCACTCGATGTCTGCTGCTAAAAGTGCTTTCTTGACATCCTCGAATCTGGACTTGCGGATAATTGCCTCAATCTTCTTCATAATCCTTTAATAATTAATAATGTGTTAATACTTCTATTGATTGTTTCTTTTTTGAAAACGGACCTTCATTGGTTGTTATTCAAATCAAGTCATCCTTTGTCATTATGTTCGTTTTCGGCTGCAAAATTAATACATTTTGTTAGTTAAACAAAACAATATAAAACAATATGTTTATTTATTTTTGTTTTCGTTTCAGTTTGTTTGTTGTTTATATTATTATTCTTGCAATTTGAAACATAAATACGCCTACAACGACACAATCTGTAAGTAGAATAATCACTTGAAGAATTATATGCATACATTGAGCTTACTTATGCCGTCAAATTGATTTGTTTTTTTATTCATAATATAACAAATTGACAACGAAGCGTTTAAATTCATGTTCATAGGGATAAAATCATGGGATATGGCAGGAAACAAAATGTTTTCGCATGATATAAACAGATATTTATACGTAAAATTAATCATTTATTTAGTTATATCCTAAAGAATGGCTGATTTTTTGAATATTTTTCAGAATATAATTTGTACCTTTGCATTCTGAAACATCGATACGTTCATTTTATCAGAAAACAGAAAGCCAAGTCGATGTACACCATAATTTATAATAAAGACACAAGAAAAGAAATATGATTACAGTTGATGGACTGACCGTCGAGTTTGGCGGCACCACCTTATTCAAGGACATTTCCTTCCAAATCAATGAGAAGGACCGTATAGCCCTGATGGGTAAAAATGGCGCAGGCAAGAGTACCTTGCTTAAAATCATTGCCGGTGTGAGAACGGCTACAAGAGGCACTGTTTCCGCTCCGAAAGATTGCGTCATTGCCTATCTTCCGCAGCATCTGATGACCGAAGACGGTCGAACCGTGTTCGATGAAACCTGTCAGGCGTTCGCTCATCTGCACGAGATGCAGGCGGAAATCGACCGTATCAACAATGAACTTGCCACCCGCACAGACTATGATAGCGATGACTACATGCAACTTATCGAGAAAGTGTCTTCGCTCTCAGAAAAATTCTATGCCATCGACATGACTCACTTCGAAGAAGATGTTGAGAAAACCCTTCTCGGACTGGGTTTTGAACGTACAGACTTCAACCGTCCTACCAGCGAATTCTCCGGTGGTTGGCGCATGCGTATCGAATTGGCCAAGCTGCTGCTGAAATCTCCTGATGTTTTGTTGCTGGATGAGCCTACCAATCATCTCGACATCGAATCTATCGGTTGGCTTGAGGATTTCATCATCAACAGTTCTAAAGCAGTGGTTGTCATCAGCCATGACCGCAAGTTTGTAGATGACATAACCACTCGCACCATTGAGGTTACTATGGGGCGCATCTACGACTACAAGGCTACCTACAGCCAGTATCTGGAACTGCGCAAGGAGCGTCGCGAACAGCAGATGAAGAAATATGAGGAGCAGCAGAAGATGATAGCCGAAACCAAGGATTTCATCGAGCGCTTCAAAGGTACTTATTCCAAAACATTCCAGGTGCAGAGCCGCGTGAAGATGTTGGAGAAACTTGAACTTATCGAGGTGGATGAAGAAGACACCAGTCGCCTTCGCCTCAAGTTTCCGCCAAGTCCTCGCAGCGGTGCCTATCCAGTACAGATGAGTGACGTGGCTATGTCTTTTGATGATAAGAAGATATTCAGCGGTGTGAATCTTACTGTAGAGCGTGGCGACAAAATCGCTTTCGTAGGTCGTAATGGCGAGGGTAAATCCACGCTTGTAAAATGCATCATGGGACAGTTGCAGAATGAGGGAAAACTCGAATTGGGTCATAATGTTCAGATAGGTTATTTCGCTCAGAATCAAGCCTCTCTGCTTGATGGTGAACTCACCGTATTCCAGACCATAGATGATGTGGCGAAAGGAGAAATTCGCAACAAGATACGCGATTTGCTCGGAGCTTTCATGTTTGGTGGTGAAGACTCTACCAAGAAGGTGAAAGTCCTCTCCGGTGGTGAACGTACTCGCCTTGCCATTCTCAAACTCCTCTTGGAGCCGGTAAACCTGCTGATTCTGGATGAGCCTACCAACCATCTCGACCTCAAGACCAAGGATGTGCTCAAGCAAGCTCTTCTTGATTTCGACGGCACTCTCATTGTAGTGAGTCACGACCGCGATTTTCTTGACGGACTGGTAAGCAAGGTCTATGAATTCGGTCATGGTCGCGTTCGTGAGCATCTGTGCGGCATCTACGAGTTCCTTGAAACCAAGAAAATGGAAAATCTGCAGGAACTGGAAAAGAAATCATAACATCATCATGACTTTCATGAAAAGTCTGAGAATACGACTTAGTAGATTACTGAAAAAATAACAAGTAATGTCAATTGAAAATATAGCCAAACGTTCTGGTAATCTTCCGGTTTTTCAAATCGCTGATGCAGTAAACCAAACTCTGTCAGAGCACAATTCCATAGTGATTACGGCTGCACCCGGTTCTGGAAAATCAACCGTTCTCCCGCTTACCATGCTTCAAGCGTTGGGAAGCGAGGGGAAAATCATCATTCTCGAACCCAGGAGAATTGCAGCCAGACAAATCGCTGAGCGCATGGCTTATTTGCTCGGTGAACCGATAGGAAAAACTGTGGGCTATCGTATTCGCTTTGAAAACAAAATTTCTAAAGATACACGCATTGAAGTCGTGACGGAAGGGATTCTTACCAGAATGCTGATAGAAGATGCTACACTCGACGGGGTGAATCTTGTTGTCTTTGATGAATTTCATGAAAGAAGTCTTACGGCTGATCTGGCTTTTGCCCTCACCCATCAAACCCAACAGATTATCAGAGACGACCTGAAAATCGTCATCATGTCGGCTACCATTGATGTGGACTCTATCTGCCATTCCCTTCAGGCTCCCATGATAGAGAGTCAGGGAAAAATGTTTCCAGTAGAAATCGTTTATGCAAAGGAAACTCCGCAACTTCATGAGATTGTGCAGGTTACTGCTGCCACGATTCTGAAAGCCTATAGGGAACAGGAAGGAGACATGCTTGTATTTCTGCCTGGACAGGGAGAGATTATAAAATGCGCAGAATTGCTCGAGAAATCTTCACTTGATGCAAAGGTTTATCCTCTTTACGGCAACTTATCTCAAGAAGCACAAAAACAGGCCATCGCTCCTTCCCTGGATGGAGAAAGGAAGATTGTGCTCGCAACTCCTATTGCTGAAACTTCCATTACTATCGAGGGGGTAAAAATTGTGATAGATGCGGGCTATTGCCGTCGTTTGAACTATGATGCGAAAACCGGATTGAGTCATCTTGATACGGTAAGAATCAGCAAGGACATGGCTGTACAGAGAGCGGGACGTGCAGGACGAGTGACAGAAGGAACCTGCTATCGACTTTGGACAATGGCGACGGAACATCAGATGGAGGAACAACGTAAACCGGAAATTCTGGAAGCTGACTTGTCATCCATGTTGCTTGAAATCGCAGCATTTGGCGAAACGAGTGTTGCAGCCTTACCTTGGCTTACTCCTCCTCCAACGGGTAACTTACTGAGTGCAAGAGATTTATTAGTAATGCTTAGAGCGATTATTCTGCATAATTCCCAGCCAGAAAATATTTCTAATAGCAAGGAGGAAGAGTCTTCTTTCAGCCTGACTCCTTTGGGTAAAGTAATAGTCAAACTCCCTTGCCATCCTCGTATTGCTAAAATGATTTCGGGAGCGAAAACGCAGGAGGAGAAGAGTCTGGCGTGTGATGTAGCAGCTCTCCTGGAGGAGAAAGATCCGCTCTCTGATCAGGAAGATAAGGATATTTCTCTTCGCATTTCCCTTTTGCGGAATGCGCGCAGAAAACAGAGTTTGGGCAGATGGGCGAAAATCGCACTGAGTTCGGCAGAACTGCATCGTATGTGCAAGGTTAAAGTGGAAAATCAGGATCCTTCTGCTGAAGTTGTCGGCAGTCTGGTGGCTTTAGCTTATCCGGAACGCATCGCCCTCGCCATGGATCATATTGGCAACTATCGTTTGGCGAATGGTAATAAAGTCAGAATAGAAAGCACAGATTCCCTAATTGGTTACCAATGGCTTGCGGTGGCTTCGATGCATTCCAATGGAAATGCAGGAAAGGTTTTCTTAGCAGCACCTGTCTGCGAAGAGGATTTACTGGAAATTGCCACGGAACATGATCATGTTTCTTGGGACAATAAACAGGGATGTGTTGTCATGCAAAGGGAAAAAAGAATCGGAAGAATCATCATTGACAGCAAACCGATTCATGATATAGATAAGAGTTTGATTATCAATATTATATGTGAGGCTGTCAGAAAAGACGGACTTAGCATGTTCGACTGGAACGAACAGGTGCAGATGCTGCAAAGGCGTGTGGCTCAAGTGGCAGAATGGCATCCAGAACTGGAGATTCCGAATCTGAGTACTCCTTATCTGATGGAACATGCGCAAGACTGGCTTCCCTTTTATCTGGAAGAAGGAAATCATGTGATTTCTATCAATAGTGAACTGAAGAAAATCAATCTGAAAGAAGTTTTGTGGAATAGTATTCCTTATGAACTTCAACAGGAAATCGATCGGCTGGCTCCTACCCATATCCAAGTTCCTTCTGGTAGCAGAATCAAACTCGATTATCGTCAGGGTACTGAAATCCCGGTATTGAGCGTACGCTTGCAGGAGTGCTTTGGAATGAAGGAAACACCTTGCGTGAATGACGGAAAACAGCCTGTACTGATGGAACTTCTGTCGCCAGGTTTCAAGCCGGTGCAATTGACTCAGGATTTGGGCAGCTTCTGGCAGAGCACATATTTTGAAGTACGAAAGGAATTGAAACGCCGCTATCCTAAGCATTTCTGGCCGGAAAATCCGTTGGAAAGCGAAGCGGTTAAGGGAGTGAAAAGGTAGGATAATCTTTTCACTCCATTTTTTGAATTTCTCCTCTCATTTTTTACCCTTTTACTTTTTTACCCTTTTACCTTTAATAATATATAAATGACAATCGGGGCTCCAAAGAGTGGGGTTACGGCATTGAGCGGCAACGTACCATTCCAGCAAGGCAATGAACACAGGAGATTACAGATTTGAGCCATCAGACTGCCTGCCATCATCGTAAAAGGAATGAGCCGTCGGTGGTTGTCTGTAGATAAAAGCATCCGAGCCAGATGTGGAGTTACCAGTCCGATGAAAGCTATAGGTCCGCAAAAAGCTGTAACAACGGCAGTCAATACACCTGTTATTAATAAAAGTGTCAGTCGGATTTTTGATATTTCAAACCCCAAGCTTGCTGCATACTGTTCGCCTAATAATAGCGCATTGAGGGGTTTGCTCATCATCAAGGCAAAGAAACTTCCTATCAGAACAACACCAGCCAGAAGCGGAACGTTTCCCATCGTAACATTTCCGAAACTACCCAATCCCCAAATCATATAAGACTTTACTCCCTCTGCCGTAGCATAGAAATTGAGAAGAGAGATGGCGCTGCTTGCCAAATATCCAATCATAATACCGATAATGAGAAGTACTACATGGCTTTTGACCATCGTAGAAAGCAGAGAGATCATGCAGATGATAATCATCGCTCCCACAAAAGCACTGACAAGAATTGCCAAGTAACCATTGGTTGTATAAGAACCTAAAGAAATATTTCCTCCAAGTATGAACATCACGATAGCTACTGCCAGACTTGCACCACTGCTAATGCCGAATACGTCCGGTCCGGCAAGGGGATTGCGGAAGGTTGTTTGAAGCAATAATCCAGAAACCGACAATGCAGCTCCGGCCAAAAGTGCCGTAAAAGCCTGAGGAAGACGGGATTCCAAAACAATATAACTATATGAAGGATTTGCCACCCCCTCTCCTTTTCCGAGTAGGATGGCTATGATGTCTTGAATCGGAATTGAAACGCTACCTAATGCTAAACTTAATATAAACAGCAGTAGAACAGCCATCAATCCTGCGATAGTATATATGAAAACTTTGCCCATAATCGTATTCTTATTTGAAATTCTATTCTTTAGTTTGAAATGATCATCTCCTTCAGAAATAACATATTACTTAGTCAGAAATATATTACCCTATCAGAAATAACTTTTACTTCATCAGAAATAAATCAATACTTCATCAAAAAATAAAAAAAATAGGACCTGTTTCTCAACAAATCCTATTCACATACTTACTAAAACTAAATTAACCACTAAAAAAACTAATATTTTCTTGTATAAACAATCTGTTTTCATTTGCAAAGGTAGTACTTTTATTTGTAACCACCAAATTATTCTCGCCTTTTTTTTCTAAAAACAGACTTTTTCATGGGGATTTCACATTATTTAATCAATAAGCCCCTACTATCACATTTTAGAACTTATAGCCAACTGTCATCAGCAACTGATGGCGCTTGTTGTCAACCTTGGTTGCAGGAGCCGCATTCGCACTAAGTTGCTCCCAGGCAGCAAATGGATAGAAATCACCATTCTGACAGCTGTACTGGTAAGCCACATCAATAGAAAGCTTCTCGTAGTTGAAACCTATGCCGGCTGTAAATCGGTTAGTCGCCTTCCAGTTGGTATAATCTGTTGAGGTGGCGTAGATTGTTCCCTGAGAAGGGATTGTCTGGTCGCGGTCTGCGCTCTCCTTAAACATCGGAGAAACGTAATTGTAACCCAGGCGGAGCGCCAACATACTGACAGGCTTATATTCCAGACCCAGTTTCAGTGTGCTCACGCCCTGCAACGACTGCTTGGTGTGATCATTCATGAGGTCATCACTTGAACTGGTCTCATAATATTCGCCCCAATAACCATCATAATAACCGCCATCCTTCACACGGTTATCCATGTGATTGTACCATGCATACTCGTAAGTAGCACCCAGGGCAAGATGGCCGCCAATGGTGTGACCCAAGCTGATACCCGTCTTCCAAGCCGTATTCATACGATAATCGAGACTGGAACTGTTCGTATTGCCAGCCTCAGCATAATTGCCGTTTTCGTCCGTTATGTTCTTGTCAACGAGTTCCAGATCAGCTGTTCCATCCATCGACAAATCATAAAATACTGGCGAATTGACATAAGCACCAATACGGAAAGGCGAATCTTCTACCGGACGGAAGATAATACCCAGTTTTGCATCATAACCGGTACCCGTGATGTGCTGGCTTTCCCAAGCTGTTCCGTAAGCCTCCTTATCGGCCACATAATTCTCTGTATAAACAGAATTGCTGCGGTAATGAACATCATGAATGCCCAGGGTGAAACCCAACCATACGCGGTCGTTGAAGCCCACGCTAAGGTTGAAATCATATTCGCCTATGTAGCCCTTCTGATACTGGCCAAAGAGGAATGAACGGCCATCGTAGGTCATCTGGTTTCCAGCCTCGTCTTTGCCCATCAACGCATTATAGTTTTGGTCTACAGCATTCCAAACCTGATCACCATCTCCTTTGTGCTGCTCATCCAATTTGTTAGCGTAAGCCGTCTTGGCAGAAGCCCATTTGGTTTGAGATGCTCCGTTGAGATAATTGGCAGTAGAAAGAATCTGAGAGAAATTGGTGCTCTTGTGGTAGTTGAAACCGAAGTTGAGCTTTACATTCGAATCGCCATTTGTAGCAGCCCAAACGAAACCAATCTGGTCGAAACTAGGAACCGATTTCTTTCCGTCAAAGCCGAATGGAGTATTATCGAAATTGAGTTCCGTATCTGCTCCAGGCTGAGCCACAACGCCAGCCGAGAAACTTGCCATGCTCTTTCTGAACAGACCCATACCGGCAGGGTTGCTGGAAATGGTAGAAATATCTGCGCCCAAGGCTTCCATAGCTCCACCCATACCTACATAGCGTGCAGTACCCGTGAGGGAATTTTCTGCAAACTTAGTATCCTGATAAGTTTCCTGAGCCAACATTGGGGCTGACATGAGTCCCAATGAAGCCAGGAATAAATATTTTAAATTCTTCATAATCTCTTAATTCTTAAAGTCTTCATTCTAGAAAAAAGTCTTCATCCTCAGAACAAAGCCCTAGCTATTAACTATAAACTATTAACTTTAAACTGTAAAAACGACTATCTTCTTCCGCCAAAGCCGCCGCCACCTGAGCGACTGCCGCCTCCGAAGCTACCGCCTCCGCCGCCAAAGCTGCCGCCACCGGAATGCGTTCCGCCTCCGAAGCTGGCTCCACTACGGTTTCCGAATCCACCAAAGTTGCTGCGGTCGAAGTTGTTGGTATTATTATTGTTGCGAACGCTATTGTAACGGCCATTATCGTTGATGCGACCGCCGAAATTACGATTTTTGTTGCTTCGGTAAGTACTGTTGCCAGCATAGCCTTTATCGCCATTATAGCGGAAGCTTCTGCTTCCTGCATAGCCGCCCGAATTACGTCCGCCATAACTTACATGTCCTATCATCGGACCACCCCAGTACCAAGGATTATAATATCCGCCCCATCCATACCAAGGAGAATACCAACCTCCATACCAGCCTGCATATCCGTAATACCAAGGATCGTAGAATGGGTCAAACCATGGGTCGTACCAACCTGCGTAATAACCATAGCGCCAAGGATTTCTCCAGCCCCAGTAGCCACTACGCCAGTAATAAGGTCCTACTCCATAATAATCATAGAACCACGGATTATAATAACCATCCCAACGACTCAAATCACGCGTGTATTCGAAATCCTCATCCTGATTGATGAATTTCTGAGCGAAAGCCTCATCGTCGTAAATAGAGTCTGGTTTGACACCTTTCTCAAGACGGAATGAAATAATGTCATTACCCAAGGAATCAGTAGTGATGCCTTGATAATGACTCAATATTCTACCATTACGATTGTATTCGTCAACGGAACGTGGACTGCCCGACCAATAAATAGCATAAAGACTATCACGAACGGCACGAACTCTGGCATAAGCCTTCGCTCTCTGTTCACGGAGTGCAGCTTCTTTCTTGGCCTCCTGTTTCGGATTGAAATAGAGGTCATCGTCCTGAGCCATCGTTGTCAATGGCATCGCTGCTACAAGGACTGCAAGAAGAACAAATTTTTTCATTATATGACTCCTTTTATTTATTCTCTAACCAACTTTCTATACCAATATAATTAATTACATGCAAAAATATTGCTTATTCTCATGCAAAATTAAAGAAAAACCCTAAATAATGATAGGTTTTTCCCTATTTTTTATAATTTTGCAGTAGTTTTTTAGATTTAAATAAGAATTGAAGAATTGATATGAAATATTTAGTAGCAAAATTTAAGATTAAAGCCAGCGAGGATTTGATGCAAGTTTGCAAGGATCTGTTGGCTGACAGTGCAGCTGAAGCCGGATTTGAATCGTTTGAAGAAACTGAAGAAGGCATGGAGGCGTATGTGCAGAAAGAATTGTTTGATAAGGAAATACTCGATCAGAATATTAAAGAATTTCCTATTGAAGGAACAGAAATCTCTTACGAGGTAGAAGAAGCTGAAGATAAAGACTGGAATCAGGAATGGGAAGATCAGGGATTTGAACCGATTTGTATTGATGACCAGATTCTCATCTATGACGCCAAACATCCGGATCTCCACCCTACTACATCTCCAGACCATATTGAGATTGGAATCGAAGCTAAACTCGCCTTTGGTACAGGTAACCACGAAACGACACGCATGATTGTTTCTTCGCTCATGAACATGAATCTGTACAAGAAGCGTGTTCTTGACTGTGGTTGCGGTACTGGAATCTTAGGTATCGTGGCTTCTAAGTTGGGAGCAAGCGACGTGGTTGGTTATGATATTGATGAATGGAGCGTAGAAAATTCCAAACATAATGCCCAGCTTAACGGCGTGGAGAATATGAGCGTATATTTCGGCAACGCATCAGTCATCAATCATATCAGCGGCATGTTTGACGTGGTTCTTGCCAATATCAACAGAAACATTCTCTTGGAAGACATGAATGTTTTCAGAAGTGTAATGAATGATGGCTGTTATCTGATTCTCAGCGGTTTCTACGTGGAAGATATTCCGGTATTGCTGGAGAAAGCACAGGAATTGGGATTGTCAGAAATCGAAAGAAAAAGTGACAACAACTGGGCTTGTCTCATTCTCAAGAACTAATCAACTTCTGTATCTTTTAATGACAATTTCAGAGGATTTTAAGGAAAATTTTGGATGCAGTAAATAAAGGGCTGCATCCAACTATTTACTAAATCATAAAATCCTTTCTTTTAGGCAGATTTGCTAAAAGAAAGGATTTATTCTTCTTCATCTTCTTCGTCATATTCATCATCTCCAAAAAGACTTTCGCCTTTTGAACCAATACAGAGTTTTCGCAGATCATAATAACTTCCGTTGTAGATATTGAAATCCACGTAGCCCTTAATGCCTGGAAGTTTACCAGCATCCGTATGCTGCCAGAACTTCCACTTTCCCTTGTACTGCACCTTATCTACATAATAATGCGCTATCCAATAAGGATAGTCATCAAAGACTGGAGCGCTCAGATACTTCTCCTTAAACTTATAATAGGTGTAGATAATCGGCTTGGCATGATACTTATCTTCTACGATATGCAGCCAGGTAAGTACATCACGCTGAAAATCTTCTACAGACTTGTCTGCTGGCTTGTGCTCAATGTCCAGAACAGGCGGCAGGTCTCCATCAGTAAGATGTATCTTCTCAAGGAAGAAATATGCCTGATCGCGAGCTGAAGACTTATTACTCCAAAAATGATAAACACCACGGATAAAACCATAATCTCGCGCCTGATTAAAATTCTCTCTGAAATTATCATCCAGACGTGAGGAACCTTCTGTTCCCTTGATGATGATAAAGCGAACAGGACAGCCTTCTATCATCGCATTCTTGAGCTGTTCCCAATCAATCGTACCCTGATAATGCGAAATATCTATACCATGAATCTCATAACCTTCAGGATATTCTGCATCACCATACAAAGCACGCCACCGGAAGCCAGTAGGACTTACGAAGAAATAATAAAAAGCCCAGATGTAAAGAAAAACAATCAATAATCCTCCTATCCACCATGCCCAACGGGGATATGAACGGAGGAAACGTGGTAAAAAAGAAGACGAACGCCTTCTTGCACGAGTATTACCACGTCGAGTCGATTTCTTTCTCGGCATGCTATGTTTTTTCTGTGAAGAAGCCGTTCGTCTTGTTGACATATACTATAAAAATATAATACGATATTACTTAGCCTGCTCCAACTGGAGAGTCTTTGTGGTCTGATCACAAACCTCAGATGGCCCCCAGTACTGGATAGGACCTGGATAAACATAAGCTGTCTCCTTAGCCCACTGCTCACGCTTAGAAGCGAAGAACTTGAATGGAGCACCGTCGAGCTCTACGAGAGCCTTGCGGATAACTGGCTTGTTAGCACCGTTACGACGCTCGATGTTCATCATCATAGTGATAGGCACACCACCAGCAATCCACTCTGCAGCAGGAGCTGTTGTGTTCTTGATTACTGACATATAACCAGTCTTACCATTAGCGATGAGGCAAGAAGCATTGAAACCGAGTGAGTAGCAGTAGTCTGCATCGTAGTTAGAAGGAGCAGCGCAGCGTCCCTCGTAACCGAAGAAGTGATGCTGAGCAGAGAACTTACCAACGAACTTACCCTCCTTCTTCCAAGCAGCCAACTTCTCAGCTACCATGCGAGAGAGCAACTTCTCTGTCTCAATGAGAGAAACCTGAACGTTTCCGTGAGGGTCACGGTCGAGGCAAAGCTGACGAGCTACATCTGCTGGCAAAGACTCCAATACAGCGAGGTTTTCCTTTGCAATAGCACCCTTAACGAATGCAATCTGCTCCTCAGCACCAGCAAATTCGCGGCTCTCGCCTGTA
>USJD01000091.1 GCA_900554835.1 uncultured Prevotella sp.
GTATTTTTCGGCTTATTCTTTCACTTATAAGCTCAAAACTGCGGATTTTTTCACTTAAATCCCCTTATTTTGGTACTCTAAAATAATGTTTTTTAGAGCAAAATCGGTTATGCGAAACTATTCTGGCATGAAAGATGGAATATATGAAAAGCACGGCTAAGGAAGATTATGATACCTTAGCCGTGCTTTAAACGGTCTTACTTATTTGCCCAGAAAGTAAGTATAATGATCATCTCATGACAGCTGAGTCATATGATAGCCTAATGCTTTCAATTCAATGGCAATTCCCATCAAATACATCTGATGCAATGCTGCGATAAATGCTCTAAATGCAGTTTCAGTACCTGGTTCTATTCCCATATGAGCCAATTGATTCAATGTACGGGAAGCACATTCAGCCACAACCTGATTCATTTTCTGATGAGATTCCTCATCCAAAAGAAGTATTTTCTCACAGATATAATCATCCATGTGATCAAAATCAATACTATTTTTCAAGTATTCATAATGATTCTCTATCTTACTATACAACTCCCAATCTACATCCCAATATTTAGCCATTGCCAATCCTACAAACATAATCCAACCGAGTGATACGGTAGGATATTTTGTAAATTCCTTCATTGCATCCGGCAAATAGCTTTCGCCAATCTTTGCCCAGAGTTCTTCCAAATCAGGAGCTTCCGGCAAATGTTCATCTACTCGATTAATAGAACATAAATACTGGTGAAGATCACGCTTGAAGATTTCCTCGAAATTCGTATTCTTATCAATTATCATGACAAAACTTCCGATTAAAGCTGTTGTAAATATCGGTCTGCCTCGATAGCTGCTTTTGCACCAGAACCTGCAGCAACGATTCCCTGACGATAAACTGGATCTGCCACATCACCTGCTGCAAAAACGCCAGGTACATTTGTGCTTGCTGTGCCAGGAAGAACCTTGATAAATCCCTGCTCATCCAAGTCGATGTAATCCTTAAACAACTCTGTATTAGGCTTATGACCGATTGCCAAGAAGAAACCATCAATGGCGATATCAAATTCTTCCTCATCGCTTTCGCCCTTGCGCTTTACAAGGTGAGCGCCTTCTACACCATTTTCACCAAAGAGACCTAATGTATTTGTTTCAAAAAGAATCTCAATGTTCTCTTTCTCCTTCACGCGCTGCTGCATAATCTCAGCGGCTCTAAGATAAGGTTTTCTTACAATCATATAGACTTTCTTTGCCAGTCCGGCAAGATACATAGCCTCTTCGCAGGCAGTATCTCCACCACCAACTACAGCTACGGTACGCTTACGATAGAAGAAACCATCACAGGTGGCACAAGCAGAAACACCTTGTCCGCGATACTTTTCCTCATCAGCCAAACCTAAATATTTAGCTGAAGCACCTGTAGCGATAATGACTGTATCAGCAAGGATTTCATTTCCACGCTCGTCAACAATATGGTAAGGGCGCTTACTGAAATCTACCTTAGAAATACTGCCATCACGGATATCGGCTCCAAAACGAGAGGCCTGTTCCTTCAAGTCCATCATCATCTGGTTGCCATCCACACCATTAGGATAGCCAGGGAAATTCTCTACGATTGTGGTGGTGGTCAACTGACCACCTGGCTGAATACCTGAATAAAGAACGGGTTTCAAATCTGCTCTTCCTGCATATATGGCTGCTGTATATCCAGCAGGACCACTTCCGATAATCAAAGTCTTAACTTGTTCCATAGTTTTTTATAATTATTTTGTATGCAAAGATACGGCAATTCAAATGAACTGCAAAATATTTCCCTTTCTTTTTTATCCTTTATACTAATATTATGCGAAATTTGGATATAATCCAGATATTTTTTACTAACTTTGCAAACAAAATAAAGAAAATAAATACGAAATGAATACTATTAAGAAAATCGTGCTTACCGGTGGACCATGTGCTGGTAAGACTACTGCACTGGTGAAAGTTATTGAGCATTTCTCCAGCCTGGGATACAAGGTTTTCACGATCCCTGAGGTGCCTACGATGTTTACGCAGGCAGGTATGAATTATTTGACATCCAACAAAGATTTCTTCTACGTTGGAGAGAAAGCTACACTCCTGACTCAACTGCATCTCGAGGACTGTTTTTACAAAATGGCTCAGACACTCGAACAGCCTGTTCTCATCGTCTGCGATAGGGGAGTAATGGACATCTCGGCTTATCTTTCACCGCAGCAATGGCAAGATATTATCGGAGAAGTAGGCTATACGCAGACTCAACTGAGAGACGAGAGATATGATGCCATACTTCACTTGGTTTCTGCTGCGGATGGTGCAGAGCAATTCTATACAACAAGCAACAATGCCCAGCGTCTGGAAAAGGCTGACGAAAAGGGACTTCAAATAGCCCGCGAATTGGACAAGCGTGTCATTGAGGCATGGACGGGGCATCCGCATCTGAGAGTGATCAACAATCATGAAGACTTTGACAACAAGTTGAATCGCGTGCTCAAAGAGATTTCTAATGTACTTGGAATTCCTCAGCCAATAGAGGAGGAAAGAAAGTATATTGTCAAATTGACTGGCAATGTGCCAAATAGTATCGACAGCGATATTGTACAGACATACTTGACTGGTGAACCTAATTGTGAGATTCGTTTGCGCAAGCGCCGCTTTGAAGAAAAGGAAGTATTTGTACATACTACCAAGAAGAGAATATCTGACACAGAACAAATAGAAACGGAACGCCAGATAAGCAGCAATCTTTATGAGTCGCTTCTCCAGCAGGCGGATCCTTACCGCCAAACCATCAAGAAGCATCGCAAGAGCTTTATCTGGAAAGGTCAGTATTTTGAATTGGATTCCTTCGAATCTCCTGTGAATGATCTGATGATACTTGAAACTAAGGGTATTGCAAAACAAGAGAGCGTGAAATTTCCGCCATTCATTCAAGTTGTAGAAGACATCACGGGTAATACTAAATACTACAATTATAATATTGCCTTGAAAAAATAAAAGCATATCATCAATTACCCACGGATTTCAGAGATTTACACAATTCTTTTGGAAGCCCCCAATAAATCTGTGTATTCTGTGAAATCTGTGGGACTTTTTATGCCTATAGGGATTGGCTTATGCAGTCGTTTATATAGCCGTAACGTTCCTGTTTTAGGGGGTATCGCTACGACCGTAAGGTCGAGTTCCGTGAAAATCAGTGAGTAATCCGTGGGCAAGAATGTTCTGTAAACTCCGCGTAATCCGATGAATAAAAATATGGAGAATAAAAAAAAGATGTGTCATAAACTTATGACACATCCTCTTGATTTTTTCGAGGTGTCTAGCGGAGTCGAACCGCTCTACACGGTTTTGCAGACCGTTACCTAACCGCTCGGTTAAGACACCTTGTAGATTGAGATATTGTATTTCTCATTTGCGGTTGCAAAGGTACTACTTTTATTTGGTTCCACCAAATTTTTTCCCAACTTTTTCTTGTTTTTTTTCACATTTCTCGAAAAAAGGGCATCCTGCGCACTTATAATCGTCACATTTCAGCTGAGATTTGCCATTTTTCCATATAATAATAGTGGCATACACAAGGCATGCCACTATTACTATTCCTATTATGATGTATTGAAATACCATAAAGATTAACCTACGGCATTATAACCGTTTGTAGAATTCTTGCGCATGATGTCGCGGATGTTCATCTCCTTGAAACCATCAGCACGCTTCAATTCTTCCAATTCCTTCTCTTCCTCAATATCCTTTTCAGAACGAGTGAAAGTGAAAGTCTTATACTTAAACTCAGCAATAGCCCATCCGATAAGGGCTACAACTACTAAAGCTATTAAACCAATTAATGCATTCATTTTATTTTAATTTTTAATAATCATCATCGTCAGCGACATCACTAGCATCATCAAGACCTAAATTTTCAGGATCCTCAAATGTAGTACGATAACTTTCCTCTGTCAGCTTGTCATCATCGAAAGCGTCATCATCTTCATCGATATCATTGTAATGATCCTCAATCTCTGGTGCATCCTCATCGTCGTCTTCATCATCCTCAGCACGCGCACGAAGATCATCTTCACGATCCAATTCGTCTTCATCGGCAAATTTCATGCGCACCTTCTCAACCTGAGGTTTCGCCTTGGCAAAAATCGCCTCGGTCCATGTTCCCTTAGGAATTTCCAGTACTTCGAAACCATCATCAAGTTTCTTCTCATAGAGACCACCTGGCTTGTGAAGACGATCCTTAGGGAGGGTAGTGGTGCTGATATCAAAACCACTCTGGATGATATCTTGAATACTCTGTGGGAGAGATTCCCAGCCACCACCAAAGTTACGTTCCAACACTTCGATGAGTTTTGTAGCACTTATGTGACGGATATTCTCATAAGTCAAATCGGTAACACGAAGAATTGGGCGCTTCTTGATAGCGTACTTTACATTCATATCATCAATACGGAAGTTTCCGATTTTAAAACCTCGTTGGATATATTTATCAATAACGATAGGTTTATCAACTTTGATTTCCTCTATTTCGAAGGCACTGCGGATGACATCCACATAGCGGCGCTGATTATCTTTCAGATCAGTATCCTTCTCCGCAGCTTCCCAAAGACGGAACACATCGTTCTCCTGTATTTCCCAAACACTTGACTTGGTCAAGTGTTTGAGACTCATATTATTTTCCTTTTTCATCATAAATTCTCTTTTATTTTGCAAAAGTAATTACTTATTTTTTAATATGCAAATTTTATGAGATATTTTTCATTATTATTCTCTATATATAATAAGGTGTACCTTCACAAATATTCATATTATATATATAAGGTGTACTTCTTTCAATACTATTAAAGACCATTCCAATCGATTGTACGGATGAAATCCAAAGTCTTTATCCAATCGCAATCAATACAGAACTGGATAGGGTAGTCCTTACGGTCATAATAAGCTAAGGTCACCTCTGTATCAGTATCATTGAACAACTTATGATCTCGGGTTGCCTGCTTGAACAAATTGGTTACGATATCTCGGTTCTTCTTTTTAACCTCTGAAAGGCGCTTCTGATATAGAGTAACGTATTGATTCATGGCCAAAGCCTGTTCATTGAGTACCTTGATGGTGGCATTCACCTTCTTCAAATCCACATTCTTGCCAAGCAAATCAGCTGGTTGCAACAACTTGGAACGAAGATAAGTCATGGCATCATACTTGAAAACTGCAGTCTTGCGGTCTTCGAGACTTTTTGTAGTATCATTAACGGTAGCAAGCGAAGTCTTCACGATTTCATTCAGAACATCCTGTGCAGAAACTGGTGCAAACGTGAGCGCTATGAGCGCCATTGCTATGATCATTCTTTTCATTTTTCCCTATTTTAAAAATTAATAATAAAAACCTTTTTATTCAGTATCAAAACCCTTTCACAAAAGTTTCAAAGCCTTTCATTACTATCAGGCATGACGGATCAAGAAGATACTGTGATCAATACAAGCAGGCAATTCTTCCTTATAATGAGTCACCATAATCATGGTCTTGTTTTTGCGCTTGCAGAATGCCTCGATGACATCTTTCACCAGCCTACGATTCACATTGTCAAGACCATGAAGTGGCTCATCAAGGATAAGAAGTTCAGGATCCTTCACGAATGCACGAGCCAACAAGACCAGACGCTGCTCACCGCTGGAGAGTTTGAGGAAACCCGCTTCTTCCTTTCCTTCCAATCCAAAGACCTTCATCCAGAAACGGCAGATAGCTAAATCCTCATCCTTAGGTTTAACATAAAGACCTACTGAATCCATCAAACCACTTGCTACGATACGGATGGCAGGAAGATCTCGCTGATAGGAGCGATGCAGTTCCGGAGAGACATAACCTATATGCTTCTTAATGTCCCAGATGCTTTCACCGCTTCCACGTGGATTTCCAAAGAGAGCAATATCACAAGCGTAACTCTGCGGATTATCAGCACAAACCAAACTCAAGAGGGTAGATTTTCCTGCTCCGTTCTGTCCGCTCAAAGCCCATCTTTCTCCATTCAGAACCGTCCAGTCCAGGTCCTTCAGAATAATACGTTCACCATATTGGATGCGAACCTTATTCATCTTGACAACTTCCTCATTATGGTATTCACGTTCACTATATGGTAAATCCACAATAGCCTGCTCCAATTCTGGACTTAAGATGTGATCAGGAACAGGCTGTCTCACCTTCAAATATTCCTCTTTTGTCAGCTTTGGCAAAACTTTCATATCTTTCACTTCCACAACATGTGTGATGAAATCAGGAATATCGTCGCTCTTGCTCAAGACCAGAATGATTTGCAGCGCACGTTCCGAAGAGAGTGTTTTCAGAAGCTCTTTCAACTGATCACGGGTATCGGCATCAAGTCCGATAAACGGATTATCCATGATCAGCACACGTGGTTCTGCGAAGAGAGTAGAAGCCAGCTTGAACTTTCTCAACTCTCCACTGGACAAAAGTATCGTATATTTGTCGAGCAAATGCTCCATGTGGAAGAGTTCATAAATGTGCTTTTGCAGGGCACGTCGCTCCGGTGTATCCTCTCCAGCCATCTGATAAGCTTCCTCCAGTTTGTCTCTGACAATAGGAGTGGACTCATCTATCTCCAATTGGTTCCAGCGCTGCTGCAAGAAATAAGTGCGGTCATTATCACCACCATAGGTATCTCGGAAAGTAATATATTTGATATTATCACTCACCATCGGTTTGTTGCTCGGTGAGAAATCATAATATGGATCATGCATTACCAAAGGATGGCGACCCACTATCATGTCAACAAACATAGATTTTCCACCTCCATTAGGACCTACGATGGCAATATGTTCACCTTCACAAGCCTCAAAATTGACAGGCTCAGCCATACGCCATTCCGGCATACGCGTTACGCCATTTTCTATTTTGATAATTGTTTGCATCTTCTTATATATTTTTATAATCAAAATTATTTATGTGTTGTACGATTGAGAGCAGCCATCAACTGGGCTCTCGGCCCCGTAACGGTGGCGCCACTAACAACCCTTGCCTGATTCTTGGAAGCATAATCCTTCCAGCTGCTATAATGCCGGGCATTGGTTTCTGGCTTTCCCATTTGCAGGAAATGGCAATAAGCCGCGCCCAAGGCATCCGTAGCATCCATGAATTTCGGCATATCCTCGTCACTGATGTGCAGCATTCTTTGCAGCATGCCCGCCACCTGTTCCTTGGAAGCCTGTCCCTGTCCCGTAATGGCCATCTTGATTTTCAGAGGGGCATATTCATGAATCGGCACATCATGATGGATAGCTGCAGCAATGGCTACACCCTGAGCCCGCCCCAATTTCAGCATAGACTGGACGTTCTTTCCAAAGAAAGGAGCCTCGATGGCCATTTCATCCGGGAGATACTCATCAATGATACCGGTTACACGCTCGAAGATTTTACCCAATCGGAGATAAGGATCACTCTCCTTGCGCATATCGATGACACCCATGACTACCAGCTGAGCCTTATTGCCTGTCACCCTGATGACCCCATAGCCCATCACATTGGTTCCAGGGTCAATACCAAGAATAATTTTCTCTACTTTATTCATCGATCCATATACGGATTATGAGCGAGTTCTTCGCCGATGCTCGTTGCCTGTCCATGTCCTGGCAATACTTTTACATCATCAGACAACTGAGCCAGAAAACGGAGACTGTTGATAATCTGGAACATAGAACCGCCTTTAAAATCAGTTCTGCCAATGGAACCACGGAAAAGCGTATCGCCCGTAAAGGCTACCTTTTCTTCTGCACAATAGAATGTGACTGAGCCGCGGGAATGACCAGGAGTGAGGATGATTTCAAACTGATGGTTTCCGAAACGGATCACTTCATCTTCTTCAAAGAAATGACCTACAGGAGGAAAATCGTAATCCAACTGCATCTGATAGAAAACCTCAGCCTGCTGCTTCAGGTTCTTCATCAGACTCTCATCTGCTGCCGATACTTCTGGTTTCAACCCAAAAGTTTCATGGATCGTATTGTTGCCGAAATTATGGTCAAGATGTCCATGGGTTACAAGAAGATGAACCGGTTGAAGGTTATTCTCCTTGATATAATTGACGATGGCTGTTCTTTCTTCCGGATAAAAAGCTCCGCAATCAATGATGACACACTCCCGGGTTTCATCACTTACCACATAGCAATTCTCCTGAAGCATGTTTACTTCGAATTTTTCAATATGTAACATCGAATATTCTTTTTAATAATTAGAAACATTTGTATAATCAAAACACTTAAGAGACCTTTCCATGAAAGCCTCCATTATTTGTCCAGCATGATGATGTGCAACCGATTACGCCGGCACATATACCAACTGTTTATCCTGCTTGAACCATTCTTCCTCAAAGAAATCACTCAACGGAGTAATCTCTGCAATATTTTTATATTGTTTCAATTCTTCCTGAAGATTTCCACCTTTCAGGCAAAGAAGACCATTAGGGAGGGAATTTTGCTGGGATTTTTTGAAATTCTTCTTGATAATTTTCATCAAATCAGGAAGTTGCATCACAGCACGACTGACCACAAAATCATATTTTCCCTTTTCCTCCTCACCGCGGATATGCTCCGCTTTCAGATTTTCCAGCCCAATAGCAGCAGCTACCTCATTACAAACCCTGATTTTCTTGCCTGTTCCATCAATCAATTTAAATTTGCATTCAGGAAAGAGAATAGCAAGAGGAATGCCTGGGAATCCTCCACCGCATCCGAAATCCAGGATTTCAGAACCCGCACGGAAATGGATGGCTTTCGCTATTGCCAAGGAATGCAGCACATGATGTTCGTAGAGATTGTCTATATCCTTGCGGCTGATTACATTGATCTTAGCATTCCAGTCACGATAGAGAGAATCCAATTTTGCTATCTGTTCTTTTTGCTTATCCGTGAGATTCGGAAAGTATTTCTCGATTATCTTCATACCTTATATATTATTATTTGAGTGCAAAAATATAAAAAAAATACGAAATAACTGACAATGATTATGATTATTTACTTTCTTTATTGATTTTAGAATAAAAATATGTAACTTTGCAACCGATTTAGAGAATTAAAAGAGATTGTATCAATCAACTTATCAAATAAAATAATGATTAAAGCAGCACTTTTCGATTTAGACGGTGTCGTTTTTGACACCGAATCGCAATATTCGGTTTTCTGGGGAATGATAGGGAAGGAGTATCATCCTGAGATTCCTGATTTTGCACAAATCATCAAAGGACAGACTCTGGTTCAAATCTACGACAAGTATTTTTCCGACGACAAGATTTTCGCTTCTATAGATGATTTCTGTAGCGTGAAAGATGAACAAGCTAAAATTACCGCCCGTCTGGATGAATTCGAGCAAAATATGAGCTATAACTATATAGCTGGATTTGAGGACTTTGTGAAGGATTTACGCAATAACGGCATAAAATGCGCTGTTGTAACCAGCAGCAATATCCCTAAGATGCTCAATGTTTATCAGCAGCGACCGGAATTTAAAGACTACTTTGACAGGGTTCTTACGAGTGAAGATTTTGCCAAGAGCAAGCCTGATCCTGACTGCTATCTCAAGGGAGCGGCCTATTTCGGAGTCAAACCGGAAGAGTGTGTTGGCTTGGAAGACAGTTTTAACGGTCTGAAAGCCGTAAGAGCATCTGGTGCCTTTACGCTCGGATTGGCCACAACAAACGCTGCTGATGCCATCAGACCTTATTCCGACGAAGTGATTTCCGACTATATTGGCTTCACATTTGCAGATTTAGTTAAAATTGTTAGCCTATCTCGTAAATAATGTGTAACTTTGCAGTCGATTTATAAAAACAACACAAAAAAATGGGATATTTATCAACAGATAAAAAGAAAATTACCACCAAGACTTTTGCTGAAATGAAGCAAGCTGGTGAAAAGGTAACTATGCTCACTGCATACGACTTTACAACTGCAGGTATTATCGATGCTGCCGGTATTGACAGTATTCTGATCGGAGACTCTGCATCAAACGTTATGGCAGGAAATACTGATACACTACCTATCACCGTTGACCAGATGATATATCATGCCAGAAGCGTAGCGCGTGCCGTCAATCATGCCATGGTAGTATGCGACATGCCTTTCGGCAGTTATCAGATTTCACGCGAAGAAGCCTTGCGCAATGCTTGTCGAATGATGAAAGAGACGGGTGTGGATGCCCTCAAACTTGAAGGTGGTGTAGAAATGATAGATACCTTCAAAGCACTGATAGATGCCGGAATCCCTGTTCATGGCCACTTAGGATTGACACCTCAAAGCGTCAACAAGTTCGGAGGTTATGGTATCCGTGCCAAAGAAGAAGCAGAAGCAGAAAAGCTCATCAGCGATGCCATCGCTCTGGACAAAGCTGGTTGCTTTGCCATCGTTTTGGAGAAAGTTCCTGCCAAAATAGCAGCTGAAGTAACACGTCAGGTAAAAGCCGTAACTATCGGAATTGGAGCAGGTAACGGATGCGACGGTCAAGTATTGGTTTATGCGGATGCATTGGGTATGACCCAAGGTTTCAAACCTAAGTTCTTGCGTCATTTTGCACAGGTAGGGGCAGAGATGACAAAGGGAGTCCAGGCATACGTCGATGCTGTCAAGACAGGGGATTATCCTAATATTGAAGAAAGCTATTAAAATAGCTGATTACAAACACTATTTTAAAAGATGGATACTCAAAACACGCCGGTACACATCAAGTTATGGCATCGGGATTTCTGGTTGCTGGCAATAGCAAACCTTTTCTTGATGACGAGCACTTACATGCTGATACCGGCTCTTCCGCCTTACTTAATGCAGGCAGGTTTCTCTTCACTTGAAGTGGGAAGTATCATGGGAGCTTATGGCATCGGAATTTTCCTGCTTGGCGGTTTCTGCTCTTATCTGGTTCAGAAATATCGGAGAAACCATGTATGCCAGTTTGCGATTGTAGGCGTAGCAGTATGCTTTGCTCTTATCTATTATCTGGAGTTTGTTCTGCAGGTAAAAATAGAGTTTTGGATGTTGATGCTGGCAAGACTGCTGCAAGGTGCGTTCATCGGATTGGCTCAAATGACATTAGCCAGTACGCTCATCATTGATACCTGCGAATCGTTTCAGAGAACTGAAGCTAATTATACGGCTGCATGGTTTTCAAGATTTGCATTATCTCTCGGACCAGTAATTGCCCTGATTTTATTCAAGTGGCTCAATTATAGAGGTGTAGTCATCGCCGGAGGATGCTTCGCATTAATTCCAGCCTTGCTCATCTCATGGGTAAAGTTTCCTTTCAAGGCTCCGTCGGACAATATGAAAATCCTTAGCCTGGATAGATTTTTCCTTCCTCAGGGCTTTCTCTTATTCCTCAACACGGCTGCAATAACAACCGTTGTGGGATTATTGTTTTCCATACAGCATTCCGTAGTATTTTACACGATGTTGATGGGTGGTTTCATCATAGCCCTGCTGGCTGAGAAATTCGCATTTCCTAATGCTGAACTCAAGAGTGAAGTCGTTTCTGGAGTCATCTTCATGCTGGCGGCAGTCTTGATATTCTTCACAAACCATCAGTCGGCCATCCAGTTTATCTCTCCATCCCTGATAGGATTTGGCATTGGTGTAATAGGAAGCAGGTTCCTGCTGTTTTATATCAAACTGGCCAAACACTGCCAGAGAGGAACCAGTCAGAGTTCATTTTTCCTGTCGTGGGAATTCGGAATCAGTCTCGGACTGTTTTTAGGATATGGTTTCTGGGGGAATCACAGAATTGTAGAACTGCAAAAGTTCTTGCCCAAGATACAGACAGACCATGAGTACATCCTGTCTATCAGTATAGTTTTGCTGGTACTTACTTTAGTATTCTATAATTATTGTGTTCATCCATGGTATATGAAACACAGAAACAGATAAATATAAAATCGACAAAAGGGAAGCTCCTTACGGAACTTCCCTTTTTTACGCATGAAAATGCTTTATCTAAGTTTCACTCTATTTCTTACAAAATAGTCTTTACTGCCTCAAGCATACCCTTCTCCTGGATAAGATCAAGATCTTTCTTAACCAACTCTGTCAAACCAGGTACAGTCTTGTTCAGGTCTTCCTTCCAGATGTAGTCGAAAGCAAGAACACCCTCAGCAACCTTCTGAGTATCACCTGTAGCCCAAAGTTCTGTCAACTTGTCGATGATCTTCTGATCGTCCTGTGGCTGGATAGGAGCACCATCAGCACGTGTACCACCCTTATAGTAAGTAATGATAGCAGCAAGACCGAATACCAAGCCCTGTGGCAACTCACCCTTACGCTCCAAGTATATCTTCACGCCTGGGAGGTCGCGAGTCTCGAACTTAGGGAATGAGTTCAGCATGATGCTGGTTACCTGATGATCAACGAATGGGTTCTCGAAACGCTCCAATACGTCGGAAGCAAACTTCTGCAACTCTTCCATAGGAAGATTCAATGTCTGCATCAACTCGTCGAACTGTACCTTGTGGATGTACTTGCCCAATACTGGGTGCTCGCAAGCATCGCGTACGATATTGACACCGCTGAGGTATGTAACAGGACTCAATACTGTGTGAGGACCATTCAACAAAGTAACCTTACGCTCGTGGTATGGCTTCTCATTGTCTGTAATAAGAACATGGAGACCAGCCTTGTGAGCAGGGAACTCTTCCTGCATCTGCTCAACTGTCATATTCTCAGCCTTCTCGATTACCCAGAGGTGGAAGCTCTCTGCCTTTACTACGAGGTTATCCTTGTAGCAAACCTTCTGCTGGATTTCCTTGATGGTATCGCGTGGGAAACCAGGAACGATACGGTCAACGAGTGTAGCGCAAACATAGCAATGGTTAGTAAACCACTCCTTGAAGCCCTCGTAGTCAGCACCCATGTCTTCCTTCCAAAGCTCGATATACTGGTAGATGCACTCCTTCAAGTGATGACCATTCAAGAAGATCAACTCGCAAGGCATCAAGATCATACCCTTAGTTGGATCACCCTCGAAGAACTTATAGCGATGGAACAGCAACTGAACCAACTTACCTGGATAAGAAGCAGCAGGAGCATCTGTAAACTTGCAAGCGTCATCAAATGCAATACCAGCCTCAGTTGTATTAGAGATGATAAAACGCATCTCTGGCTGCTCAGCCAAAGCCATGAATGCCTGGTTCTGAGAATATGGATTCAGCGCACGGCTGATTACATCGATACGCTCCAATGTATTGACAGCCTG
>USJD01000092.1 GCA_900554835.1 uncultured Prevotella sp.
AGAACTTTGACAAGACTCCAACATCAAAGTCGGCTAATCCGGACTTGATTGTTCAATGCATCGAGGTAAAGGAAAGGCACAACTCTGTCGGAGTCAAGATTGTGAAATATCACAAGAGTCCATTGTTAATAGAAACCCACAATAGGGCTACGGAAGCAATGGCTAAGACAAGGAAAGAGTTCTATCAGAAAAGCAAATGAAACATATAGATTACAAAGATAAAGTAGCCATCGTGACCGGTGGCGCACATGGCATTGGCAAATGTATTGCCAAAGAGTATCGAAAAATACGGCAAGATTGATTTCATCGTGAACAACGCCATACCCCTGATGAAAGGCATTGCTCTGTCGATGATTTCTGAAAGCTGACATGGTTGGATTACCCCAAGTCGCTTGTAAAAAAAGGAGTGCACCACAATATGGGTACACTCCTTTATAAACTCACTTTACCATTTACATGATTGGATTATCGGTTAGCCGATTGCCACTGATAAGTTTTCTCACAATGGATATCGGCACTCTGGTCGGCAATCATCAGTTTGAAAGCTCCTTCCTCCAATACCCACTTGCCATCGTAACCAACGAAAGCAAGATCATCGGCATTCAAATTGAAGGTGACAGTCTTTGTTTCGCCCGGCTGAAGCTCTATTTTATCGAAAGCACGGAGGCGTCGGCCATCAGGAACCATGCTGGCAACAAGGTCGCTGCTGAACAAGAGAACGCTCTCTTTGCCCGCAACCTTACCCGTATTCTTAACATCCACGCTCACCTTGATGATGTCGCCGTGGCGGAAGTCAGACTTGCTAACCTTCAGGTTGCTATATTGATAAGAGGTGTAGCTCAAACCATGTCCGAAGCCCCACTGCTGGGTAATCTTCGCATTGTAGTCGTAAGCACCTTCCATCGTACCCACCTCCTCACTCTTCTTGAAGTCGTAGTTGGCGAGCGAATTGATTTCCTTAGGATAGGTGTAAGGCATCTTGCCACTGAAGTTTGACTTGCCTGATACCAAGCTTACCAAGGCATCGCCACCCATGTTGCCAGGGATAAGGATGTCGATAACGCCCTGTGCCAATGGTTCGATGTCGGCGATGAGACGAGGGCGACCTTCATTCAATACCAAGATGACAGGCTTGCCAGTCTTGGCGAGTTCCTTCACGAGATTGCGCTGGTTCTCAGAAAGCCAGAGGTCGGTCAGGTTGCCCGGAGTCTCTGTGTAAGAGTTCTCACCGATGCAGGCAACGATGACATCAGCATTCTTTGCTGCATCAACTGCGCCCTGAATCTGAGGTTCGTTCTCCTCCCAGTATTTTCCAGTCTCATTATATGTAACGCCCTGGTTAAGAATCACATTCTCCTTGCCATACTCATTGCAGAAAGCCTCATAGATGGTGTTGTACTTGCCGGCAAACTCATCAGCACGATGACCCTGCCAGGTATAGCTCCATCCACCGTCCAGGCAGCGCATCTGATTGGCATTAGGACCAGTGAGGAGAATCTTCTTGCCATGCTGCAAAGGAAGGATATTACCCTCGTTCTTTAAGAGCACCATACTCTCGGTAGCTCCCTCTAAGGCGAGCTTGGCAAAATCCTCGCCACCAAACTTAGGATAATTCTTAAGTTTCTGGGTTGGGTTCTTGAAAAGGTCGAGACGGTACTTCATGCGAAGCACACGACGACAGGCATCATCAATACGGCTCATCGGGATTTTGCCTTCTTTCACCAATTCGATAAGGTAGCCACAAGCATCAGCAGTATATGGTTCCATAATCATGTCAATACCGGCATTGATAGCAATACGAAGTGCATCTTTCTTATCCTTAGCTATCATCTCGCGAGTATAGAGGTTGTTGATGTCTGCCCAGTCTGTAACCAACACACCATCCCATCCAGTCTGTTCCTTCAGCCATCCTGTCAGGAATTCCTTGTTGGCGTGCATCGGCAAACCGTTGACTGAAGCAGAATTTACCATTACAGTTAAGGCACCAGCCTGCAAACCAGCCAGGAATGGAGCGAAGTGTTTCTCGCGTAAATCAAAAGGTGAAATATAAGCAGGAGTACGATCTTTACCAGTCCAAGGCACACCATAACCAATAAAGTGTTTCATGCAGGCTGATATATGATACTGGTCAATATGATTAGGATCTTCTCCCTGAAAACCACGCACCATAGAACTACCCATTTCCGAACTGAGATAACAATCCTCACCAAAGTTTTCCCAAATACGAGGCCAACGGGCATCACGACCGAGGTCAACGGTAGGACTGTAAGTCCAAGGCACGCTCACGGCACGAGTCTCATAAGCAGTAGCCTCAGCCGAACGGCGAGCAATCTCACGATTGAAGGTGGCAGCTACATTGATGTTCTGTGGAAAGAGGGTTCCGCCCTGTGTATAAGTAGAACCGTGGTTTTGATCAAGACCGAAGACGCAAGGGATGCCGATGCGCTTCATCGAAATCTTCTGAATCTGAGAGATGTACTTCTCCCACTGCTTGGCGGTTGGTGCGCAAGTATTTGGAGCGTTGAGGATAGAGCCAATCTTATAGCGAGAAAGGATAGAATCGGTCTTGTGCTCGTCGATATAGAACACACCGTTCTTGTCGTTTGCGCCAAAGAGGTCGGTCACCAATTCCATCATCTGACCTATCTTTTCCTCCAAGGTGAGTTTCTTCAGGGTTTGTTCTACCTGAGCCTCTATCTTAGGGTCGCTCTTGATAACCGGAACATTGGCACTGGCTGTATAAGCCAATGCCAACATTGAAATAGATAATAATAATTTCTTCATAAGTTCTAAGATTTGACGTTATATGATAATAACGGGATTCTTTCTAATATGTTATTCAATAGTTACTTTCTTTACGGTGTAACCATCACCCACGAGGAGGAAACCATCCTGCTCTGTCAAGAGTTTGATAGAGAGGTCGGTCAGTTCAAACTTCCATGTAGCAGGTCCATCCACCATGAAGTCGCCACGTTCTATGTCGCCCCCCTTACCAGTAAGGATGTTGTTCCACCAAGCTGTGGCAGCGGTACCCTGACCTTTTCCATCTACATAGACACGGAGGATGGTGCCAGCCTTCACCTTTGAGAGGAAGGTATCCTTCAAGGCATCGAAAGGAGTGCCCCATGTTACGGCAAACTCACCTTCCCAGATGGTGTTTTCCATAGATGGGCGAGCCTCGGTGGTTACCTTGATGGTACCGCCAGGGAACTGGTTGCCCTCACCATCTACCAAAGTGATATCATAGTCACCATTCTCCAAACCTGTAGGAGCAGTGAGCTTCAAAGCTTTGCCCTCTTCGATAACCTCGAAGGCTACTTCCTTGCCACCTACCATTACTTTAGCAACTGTACCGAGATTCTTGCACTTGTGGATGGTTGTAGTTTCTCCTGGAGCTACCCAAAGCTCGATGGCATTGGTACCCAAGGCTGGGTCATCGGCAGCAGGAGTCACGGTAACTTTCAAGGTGCGGGATGTGGTCTTATTCTTGGTGGTGGTTGCCACAATCTTCAGTTCATGATTACCTATAGGCAAAGTTTGGTCGATGGTAGTACCTTCATAAATCTGCGTGCCGTCGAGCAACCATGTCACAGTGGTGTAGTGAACAGGAGTCACCTTGATTTCCAACTTATAATTAGTCTTGCGGTCTATCTTGGAATCAGCCAAGTCGGTGTTCAAGATACGTGGATCGTCATTTTCACTGACAGTGAAGTATGGATCATCGTCAGAAGAGCAAGAAGACAAGGTAGATGTACCAGCCAGTGCGAAACTCACGGCTAAGAGTATCATCATAGCCTTCAAGACTTTTCCCTTATATTGTTTCATTGTCTTATTCATAATTGATTATTCTATCTGTTGTCCTATAACACTTAACATTAAACACTACTCGCTATATCCCTTTCCGAATGGAGGATTGAAGTCTGGCTGAAGGTTTACATCAGCCTTGTCCCACCAGAGGCGCTTGTGCCAGTTGTCTGTACCACCCATGCGGTCAAGGGCAGCCTTGTAGTTGGCATTGTTGTACTGAGCTTCCAACTCAGGATACTGCAAGCGGACAGGCATCGACCAATCGGAATCGGTATAAGTGAAACCATTCTTGGTCAAGCGGTCACGGTTCAAGATGGCAGGATAGTCAGAGCGGCGCATGTTAGCCCAACCCTCAGAAGGGTTCATCATGTGGAGAATCCAAGCCTGGGTGTTGATGGTCTCCTTAGGATTGTCACCCAACGGATTGCTGGCAATGAACGCATCTATCTCTTCCTTGGAAATCTTGTTGGATGTAAGATAGTAGTTGTTGAGCAACTCCATGCTGGCACGAACACCAGCCTCGTAGTGGCTCTCAGCATCACCACCACCTACATTCCAGCCCTTGGTTGCAGCCTCTGCCTTGAGGAACTCCACCTCAGCATAGCTCATCAAGTCGCCAGGACAAGAAGGCATCTCGAAGTCGATGTTCAGGCAAGGACGACCAGCTCGGGCTATATAATCAGAGATGGCATAATTGTTCTCGTCAATCTCTGCATACTTCTTCAAAGTAGGAAGATCATCCACCGTAGCTGGATTCATCCAGTCTGTGTACCAGGCTGCACCAGGGTTACAAGGCTCCTCACCGAGGTTCTTGCTCTGGAAGTAAGCCAGGAAATCATCTGTCAAGTCGATGTTCTGTTCCTTATCTGGCTTCACCTGACTACGCTTGATATTGTAGTAGTGACGGCAGATGCGATAGAGACGAGGGTCGTTGGTATTCTGCAACTGATAGAACAAGGTAGAGCATATCATGGTAGGCGATGTGGCATCCTGACCATAGAGAGTCTCGCTCAATGCATTGGCACGGAAATCGTAGTCGTTGGCTCCATCATAATAGGTAAATGGAGAATCAGCATACTTGATATAAGCATCATCTGCTGCACTGGCGATAGCTCCGGCAGCTACAGCCTTCTCAAACTCCTCCTTTGCCTTCTGTGGATTTGCATCAGAAATGCGCATGGCATAGCGCATACGGAGTGCATTGGCATACTTCTTCCACTGAGCTACATCACCACCCATGCTGGTGACATCACCAGAAATGCGGTCGGTACCTGTGCCAAGCTGCTTCTCGCAAGCGTCAAGTTCATCGAAAAACCAGCTGTATAGCTCCTCTACGGTATCATACTTAGGGTGGGAGATACCTGAGATATAACCCAGACCTGCCTCCAAACAAGGCACGTCACCGTAGGTGTCTGCCAAAACTGCCGTGATATAGACACGATGGATACGAAGTGCTGCATTCAAGTTTGGTTTGTCAGCAGAATTGTGGATGGCATCCACAAGGTTCTTGATACCGATTTCATAATAGCGGTCCCAAACTCGACGGGTCATATCATCTTCTCTGAAATTAGAACCAGCGTAATTGGTTACATTCCAACCACCAGCGAAATACTGTGGAAAACCAGTTATATAGTTACGGTAGGTATCCATCAGACTGAAGTCACCGTAAGTCTGCAACAAAGCTGTTGTCAACTGTGCGTTAGGGTCGAGCTCGCTCACCTTGGTCTTGTCGGTATTGATGTTGCTCAAGGTATCATCAGAGCAAGAAGTCATCGCAGTGCCGGTTGCCATCATGGCGAAAGCCATCATCAGGCTGCTCTTACCTATATATTTCTTGATTATATTGTTCATTTTCTTACCTTATTATATATTAGAACTCTTCTAAAGAAATTGATTCAATTTTTTCGGGATTAGAACTTCACGTTCACATTCAAACCATAACTCTTGCGAGATGGCAGGGAACCATATTCCAGACCGAGACCTGAGGTATTGTAGCTGGAGTCTGGGTCGATGTTAGGAATATTCTTCCAAACAATGAATGGGTTACGAGCCACGAAGGATACGGTCAAGCCCTTGACATACTTGCCCAGGATGCTCTCTGGGAAGGTATAGCCGAAAGTAATCTCACGACACTTCACATAAGAGTTGTCGTAAACGAAGGCACTCTGCGCGCCATTTGCCACATGCTTCCAGTAATCTTCAGGGTTCACGGCGATGTCGTTCTTGCGATAAGTACCGTCGCCATTGTCAATGACACCATCTACGACAAATCCCTTGCATTTACCTGCTTCACGCCATGCGGCAAGGTCCATACCCGAAGCCTTGCGAGCCTCCTCAGAAGTGTACCACTCCTCACGGCCTGCCAATGTTCCCTTTGCCTTACCAGTCTGGTATGCAGAACGCATGGACATAGAGTAGATGTCGGCACCTACCTTCACATCGAAGGATGCTGAGAGGCGGAAGTTCTTGTAGCTGAAGGTTGAGTAGAAACCACCTGTCCAGTCCCAAGTAGAGTTGCCGATGGTCTTGACCTTCTGGTCAATCTTTGGAAGACCAGTAGCTGCATCGACAACCACCTGACCCTTGTCGTTGTAGAGGAAGTCGTGTCCACGGATAGCTCCATAGTTCTCGCCAACCTGAGCACCTACTGATACACCGCACCATGTGGCCTTGGCAAGCTCAAAATAGTCCATGCCATTTACGAGCGACTTCACCTTGTTGGTATTCTTCGAGAAGTTGACACCCAAGTCCCAAGCGAAGTCCTTGATTTGCAAGGCACGGGCATTGAGGGCAATCTCGATACCCTGGTTCTGAATCTCACCGGCATTGATGAGGCGGTAAGCATAGCCAGAGGTGGTGGTTGAAGCCAAGCTCAAAATCTGGTTCTTGGAGATCTGGTTGTAATAGGTGGCATCCAAGCCCAAGCGTCCGTTGAAGAACTTCATCTCCAAACCTACCTCGTAAGAACCTGTCATGGTAGGTTTCAAATCCTTGTTTGGCTGTGTTGAGTTGGCTATCATACCTATGGTATAACCCGAGTAGCTGTACTTGCCCGTGGTATAGTTGAGTGCCAACAGGTATGGATCGGTATCGCTACCTACCTTTGCCCAAGATGCGCGAATCTTACCGTAATTGATGAACTTCTTGTTCTTGATAAACTCGGAGAATACCAAGCTACCAGATACCGAAGGATATACGTATGTATTATTATTGACAGGGAGCGTAGATGACTTATCGCCACGGAGAGTTCCCTCCAGATAGTAAGTATGCTTGTAGCCGAGGCTCGCGCTGGTATAGAGAGAAGAAATCTGCTTCTTATACATGCTCTCGCGAGTATTCTGCTCCTGATAGTTCATGATGTTCTTGATGCCATTCATCTGCTGGTTGAGACCTACGTTGGTAGTGGTCTTGTTGTTCACCTTGAAGATGTTACCACCAGCGGTAGCGTTGACATCGAAGTCGCCCCATGAGTTGTTGTAGAGGGCGAGTATCTCGGCGTTGAGTGTGCGGTTGTTGAAGATTTGGTCGGTAAGCTTTCCGGCAGGAGTTCCTGGAGTTGTCTTGGCGATGAAGTCCTCGAAGTTCATGCTGTTGATGTCGGTACCGATGGTACCCTGCAACTTGAGGTGCTTGTCGATGTTCCAGATGGCCTTACCCGTAAAACGGAACACGTCCTTGTCGGATGTATTGCTGTTCTTGTAGAGATCCCAGTATGGATTCTTGTTATACTGGTCGTTACCATTCCAGTTGGAGTAGTTGCCGTCGGCATCCTCATAGTGTTTCAACCAAGCCTGGTCGTAGGTACCCGCCAGGGTCATGAGGTTCTTACCCACGTTGCTCTGTGAGTCTCCCAATGCAGGACGGTTCTTCACCTTCTCACGAGTATAGTTGGCGGTGAAGTCGAAGTCAACAGGACCTGCTGAGGTATTCACACGGAGGTTGAAGTTGTCACGACTCATATTGGTGTTAGGCAGGATGTCCTTGTTGCGCATATCGGTAACAGAGAAACGCATACCAGTCTTACCGGAATTAACTGAGAGGATGGCAGAGTTCTGGGTGGTGAAACCTGTGCGGAAGAAACCTGAGGCGTTGTTAGGATGCATCATGAATGGACGCTCCTCACCATCAAAGTACTTGAACATGAAGTCATCGGCCTTAGGTCCCCAACTGGCATTGGTACCAGAAGTGCTCGCATTAGGAAGCTCGCCATTGTAGCCAGCGCCATATATCTCCTGGATGTCATCCCACTTAGCCAACTGTGTATCGACAGTGTAAGAACCATTGTACTCCACGGAAATCTTATCCTTCTCCGCCTTCTTGGTCGTAATCAAGATAACACCATGAGAGGCACGGCTACCATAAAGAGCAGAAGCTGCAGGACCTTTCAATACGGTCATGGACTCAATATCATCAGGATTAATGGCAGAGATTCCATCACCGAGGTCATAACCACCACTTTCACCAGCACTGCCAAAGTTGGTATTATCCAAAGGCACACCATCCACCACGTAGAGAGGCTGGTTGTTGCCTGCCATTTCTGTATTACCACGAAGAAGCACGCGGGTAGAACCAGAAGCACCGCCAGCGGTGTTCTGCACCACGAGACCAGCCACCTTACCTGAAAGGGAGTTGATGACGTTGGTTTCCTTCGCCTTGGTGAGTTCCTCACCCTTCACTTCCTCCAAGCCATAGCCGAGGGCCTTGCGGTCTCGTTTGATACCGAGGGCGGTAACAACTACCTCATTCAAGGCTTTACCTTCCTCTTGCATCTTGATTTTCATACCATTAGCAGCTTTCACGGTCATCGTCTTGTAACCGATGTAGCTCACTTCGAGTGTAGCTCCAGGCTTGCAATTCAGCGTAAAGTTACCATCCAGATCGGTGACGACACCATTGGTTGTACCAACAACCTTCACGCTTGCACCAATCAAGGTTTCGCCAGTGGCATCTAGCACTGTACCCTTGATGCCTTGGTTCTGCTGAATGCTCATAGTAGCATTGTTCATCTGGGCAGCAAGGATGGCTGTAGTAGGCATCCACATCAAACCTGCACCGAGCATGCCGAGAAACTTTATTTCCTTTCTCATAGTTTTTATTTTGTTTTAGGTTTAAAATAATTCATCTTTTTATCATATCATTACTTCTGAAAGATTCCCTCAAGAATCCAAGGAGCATTCACCTTCATACTCTTGAAACGGTCGAAGATGCCATACTTCTCAGAGCCGTTACCAAAGTAGTTGTTGTCCCAAATGAAAGTAGAGAAGCCTCGTTTGCGAGCCTCAGTAGTCAAGAACTTACAGTAGTAGGCCATGTTTTCATGCACTTTCTCTGAGTTTGACTTATAGTGATCGGTTACTCCCCACTCTCCTATTACGATACCCAGTCCTTTGTTGCTCCAGGTATTCACCACCTTGTCGAAGAAATCCGTCATCGTCTTCTCGTTGTCAGCAGGTATCTTGCCAGCATCCTTGTAGGCATCACCCCAGTAATCGTAGGTGCAATCGCCTGCGTAACTCCATGGTTGATAGTAGTGGAATTCCACACTCATATAGTTGTTGCCATTGCCTTCGGCATCCTTCGGAATGATGAATCCTCCATTCTCGATGCCAAACCAAGGGTTGCAAACATAAGTCTGCAAGATGAGGTGGCGCTTAGCATTATTACCGCCCGTAGCACGAACCACATCCACAAAGATCTGATTGTATGCATTCTGAACGTCCAGATTCTCGGCAGTAGGCTTGCCCCAATTATCTTTGATGTGCACTTCGTTAGTTCCAGCGAAAGCAAGACGATAATCATAATTGGCAAACTCAGAGGCGATATTCATCCAGAGGAGCGCAAGCTTTTGGCAGTTTTCATCCTTATATTTATAGGTAGGACGACTTTCGAGCCATTTTTCATGATGCGCATTGATGATAACCTTGAGGTCATTATCCAGACACCAACCCACAACCTCCTTGATGCGAGCAATCCAAGCCTTGTCGATGCTCATCGCCTGAGCGTTGGTAATGTGGCACTGCCAACGGATTGGAATACGGATGGCATTGAAACCTGCCTTCTTCACGGCTTGTATCATCTTCTTGGTAACTACGGGATTGCCCCAAGCTGTCTCTGCATGGATGGAACCATCAGGGTTGCCAATCTGCATCGACTCGCCATCCTGTCCAGGAGCAGAACACTCAAATTCGTTGCCAAGATTCCACCCCACAATGTCTTTATTCCATTGCTGGGCTGTAAGCATGGATTCGCATACGCCATCAGAACCTTTGGGTGAGTCCTTCTGCAACGTGTTTGCTTCGCATGAGAAACATGTGAAGATGCCTATTAAAAAGAGGCTAAATGTCAAAAAGTTCCTATTCATATTTAGGTGTTTGATTGTTATTGTTTCATTTAAAATAATCCGTTTGCAATAACGCAACAGAATCTGGTTGCAAAAATAGAAAAAAGGAACAGTAAGAGGGTTTGATAACAAACAAAAGAGGTTTCAATTCAGACATTTCGTCTAAACCAAAACCTCTTTATATTAACTAAAGCCTTAATTTACAGATACTTACTTGGAGATACTCCAAAATGTTTCTTAAACACAGTACTAAAGTACTTCACATTCACAAAACCTGTTTTCACTGAGACATCCAACACGCTGTCTCCCTGTTTCAAGAACATCGCAGCCTGTTCCAGGCGAATCAATCGCATAAAATCCTGCGGACTTTGACCTGTGAGAGTCTTCAGTTTGCCATAGAAAAGCGTTCTACTCATCGCCATTTCTCTACAGAGATTGTCGATATTAAAGTCGGTATCGCTCAGATGACTCAAAACCAAACGGGTAGCTTTTTCCACAAAGGCCTGGTCTTGTGGATTCAAAATAGCTTGCTCTTCTTTCTCATCGGAAGCCTGGATAGTTTCTATCGGTTCATCAGCAGCATTCAAATCCATCACCTGTTTGGATGAATTTGATTTAGCAGAAACCTCACCTCTAACAAGTGCAAGACTCCGTTCTATGTAATATTGGCTCAACCGGCGTCGATTCTTCAACATACTGTCTATCTTGCTGGCAAGAATAGCCGCGTCGAAAGGCTTAGCTATATAATCATCCGCCCCCAATCCAAGTCCTTCAATCATAAAATTGCGCCCAGCCTTAGCAGTAAGCAGGATGACAGGCAACCAGGAAGTATCCTTGTTTTCCTTGATGCGTTGGCAAAGTACATCACCCTGCATACCAGGCATCATCACATCCGAAACAACAATATCACATTCACCGCCCTCTTCTAAATATTTCAAGGCAGCATCGCCACTTTCTACATCCACCACCCGATAAGTATCACTAAATGTCATGCAGATGTATTGACGAAGATCTTCATTGTCATCAACAAAGAGAAGCGTATCCTTCGAAACTTCAGAATTCTGTTCATCTGAAGAAGCCACGGATTTCATTTCCTCATCATGAACATCTTGATGATTAGAAGATATGGTCTCTACATTTTGCGCCTCTTCTACAGGTTGAGTTGAAGATGCTGCAGAATTCCCCAAAGGCAACACTACGTGGAAGGTAGTACCCTTGCCTTCTTCACTAACAAAAGTAAGTTTTCCACCTAATTTCTTCACGAGTTGGCGGGTAAGCATCAGTCCCAATCCGCTTCCCATTTCTTGCGAATTCACGGCATTTGAAGCTCGGAAGAAACTCTTGAAGATATTCTTAATTTCTGCTTTCGGAATGCCAATACCCGTATCACTCACCAGAATCTGCGCAGTCTTCCCTTCGATGGAAGCCGATAATGTAACCTTACCACCTTCAGGCGTATATTTGATAGCATTCGAAAGAAGATTTTCTAATATCAAATCCATCATCTTGACATCTGTATGAACCAGATGCTGCGGACAAGCTTCAAGACTCAGATGAATATGCTTCTCCTGAGCAGCCACTATAAATTTTTCCACCTGCAAACGTAAGAACATAGGCAATTCTACATCTTGCAGACGAACCAGTTCTGCCGACTGCTCGACCTTTTGGAAGTCAAGCAGTTCTGTTACCATCTTCAACAGTTTATTGCCGTTGCGCTGCGCCATATCCAAAAAAACACGACTCTTCTCACTCAAGTGAGAATCTTTAGACAGATCAACAAGAGGAGCCAACACCAGACTTAAAGGAGTACGGATGTTATGAGCTGTATTGACAAAGAAATTAATTTTCTCGTCATAATACCTGCGCTGCAATCGTTCTTTATAATACTGCCATGCAAAATATAAGATGGCTGTCAGAATACAGAGATAGACAATCCTTGCCCACCATGTGTTCCACCAAGGTTGAGCGATAGAAATTTTTAGGGATGTTGCCCCCAATTCCCTACCATTACTTCTGCAGATAGCCTTTACATGAAGCACATAGCTGCCCGAAGGCAAATTTACGAATCGTGCCAACTGATAAGAAGAAGGTTTACTCCAATTACGATCATATCCTTCCAAATAATATTGATATTGGATGTCATGCTGATATTGATAATTGATGCTCTCGAAAGAAACAATCAGCGTATTCTCATTATGGTGAAGGTGCAAGGTGCCTTCCTGTAACATATCAAAGAGGGTTTCATTCCATTGGTCGGTACGCTCTACGCCTTCCACCTCAACACGATGGATACGAAGCGGAGCGGCATAATTCAATCCTTTGGCAAACATCGGAGCCAAAGCCACTACGCCATCATTACTGCCAAAAAGCATCCTGCCATCTGAAGTACATGTCACAGACATACGATTATACTCACGTTCCAATCCCTTGAAGAAGTTGAGATTTACCACCTTCCCCTGATAGATGAAGGCCAATCCCTTATCAGTGCTCAACCACAACTTGCCATTCTTTCCCTTGATAAGTCCGTAAACCCCATTAGACGGTAATGACTCCTGGGTAGTATAGTTTCTAAACTTATTAGTCGTCAGGTCATAATCATAAAGTCCACCACCATCCGTACCTATCCAGACATGGCTGGAATTCTGATAAACCATACTGTTGACAAACAAATTTATGTCTTTATCAGGATATTGTCCTGGATAAAAAAAACGGCGTGGATGCATAGGATTCTGCTTATCTATCAGATAGCAACCATGCGAAGTTCCTACTGCTATACAGCGCTTATCCTCTGATTCGGTAATGCATTGTACCTCGTTGACAGGCAGATAGAACGCTGTCTTGCCCACTCCACTGGAAATATTCTTTCCTATTTGGAAAGTACATATTTTTTATAAGTGATTGAGAATGAGATAAGTTTTTATCTCATAAAAAGAAGAG